>JAYUVL010000078.1:0-4563 GCA_043754075.1 Cytophagales bacterium
CTGTTTGGAGGATAACCGATTTGGCCAGTGGGGTACGTTGCCCCTGTCGTTCTTGGTAAAAAGGCTCGGTGCTGGCAATGGTGTGGTGCAATAGGTTGGCAATGACCCAAGTGAAGGTGGATTCGTTGAGCCGGGCTTGAAGATCGGCTTCGTCAATGTCAAACTCGTGGTTGCCAAAGGTGGCATAGTCGATGCCTGCGGCATTCATAACCTCAATCATTTGGCGGCCAGCAATCCGTTTGCCCTCAAAACGCAGTGTGCCCAATACCGAAGGGCTGACAAAATCACCAGCGTGCAAAAAATAAGTATCAGGGTTCTTGGCTTTTAGTTTGCGGTGGACACTGGCCACCCGAGCCATGCCGCCCACTGCCCCGTTGGCCAGTGGGGTAATTTCATACACATCGTTAATGGCCAAGATGGTGGTTTCTTGGGTGGTCCGGCAGGCAACCAGCAGGAGCAAAAAAAACAACAAGTAAGAATGGCCCGCTCGCATGGAATTGGTTTTGTCAATGTTAGAGCGAAGATAGGCGTTAACAAAGAAAAGGGGAAATCATTGCCGATGATTTCCCCTTTTCTTTGTTGGACTAAAATAGCAGGCCGCTATTGTACTGCTTGATAGTATTTTTCCAATATGGCGTTGAAATGGCTGGCTCGTTCCTTGTTGAATTTGAGCCGCGCCTCCGCTTCATTGATTTTTTTGGTGTCCGCTTCTTGGTTGATTTGGGGAGTTTGGCGCAATTGGGTGATCGTCTCTTGTTCGCGGGTGGCCAAACTGGTGTAAATGTCTTGCAATTGGTTGACCGTGTAGAGCCAAAGCTGGGCACGGTCAGCATAGCTGTAATTGATTAATTTGTTCTCCACCACGAACTTGAGGTTGTCCTCGGCCCGCTTGCCCATTGTTTCGGCTATTTGTTTGGCTTTTTCGGTTTCGCCCAGAAGATAGTACAACCGAACATATTGTGGCATGTAATAGTCATAAGCAATGCTTGCGTCAGGAATGCTTTTTAGGCTATAGTCCAATACTTCTTTGGCTTTTTGGTCATTGCCATCCTCATAGAACTGGAGCGCCAACCGGAAAAAGGCATTGCGCTCATTGGCGGCAAATTTGCGATATTCCTCGTCATGGTAAGCATCGGGATTGTCAAATCCCCGGAATTGGAATTTCTTCAAATTTTCGTCCATGACGGTGGTGCTCACTTCGCCCATGCCGCCCTGGCCCCGGGCCCGGACGGGTAGCAGCCGATAGGTCATGCCTTCCATGAACAGATAATCGCGCACGTCGATGGCGGTAGTGGCGGCCGAAGTGTTATTGAAATAGATGGGCCGGTTCCAATTGAAATTGGCAATGAGATCCAAGATCATCAAATCGCTCTTGTAGAAGGCCGATGAGCCTTTGCGCAGCCCGAAAGTCAATTGTTTGAGCACCCGACTTTCCATTCCCTTGGGGATAATACCTTTGGCAATCACGCCCGCGCTGTCCACTGGGACAGTGAACAAGCGTGAAGGCGAGATGGTCAACATCTCATTGTCGCCATAGGGCCGCATGATGGCTGGATTGTTGGTTTTGACATAGCCCAGGTATTTTTTCAGGTTGAGGGCACGCTCCTCATTGGCTTGGGGATCGATGTACACGACATCATTTTTCCCCGACTTGTAGTTTTCCCATTCGAGCGAGAAAGGCAGCGGTTCAGATTCATACACTTTGCGACGCATTTGATCAATGTACCAGTCGGTGTTGAAATAGCTCAACACGATTACGCGGACATCCGTGCGGAACCCTTCCACGTCTTGCACATACCAAAGAGGGAAGGTGTCATTGTCGCCCCCGGTGAACAGGATGGCATTGGGGGCGCAACTGGCCAAAGTATTGCGGGCTTGGTCCACTGAATGGAACCGCCCATGGCGGTTGTGGTTGTCCCAGCCTTTGGCACCCATGAGCAGCGGTACAATGGCACAAAGGACCGTGGCAATAATCGGGCGGGCCACTGCACTTTTTACCAGTTTTTTAAGGGCATCGGCCACGGCAATCACGCCCAAACCGATCCAAATGGCAAAAGCATAGTAGGAACCCACATAGATATAGTCTCGCTCGCGGGGCTCAGTGGGAGGGGAGTTCATGTAAATCACCAGGGCAACCCCAGTCAGCACGAATAACATCCCCACGAAGGAGAACCCTTTTTCGTCCTTTTTCAATTGGTAGAACATTCCGATCAAGCCCAGAATAAGCGGCAACATGTAAAAATTATCGCGGGCGCGGTTTTTGCCAATTTCCTCCGGGGCATCGCTCGGGGACCAGGGGAGCAGCCAGGCCGCTTCTTTGTCATCACCATCGCGCCCTGCAAAATTCCAGAGGAAGTAGCGGAAATACATGTGGCCCATTTGGTAAGTGAACAAGAACTGGAGGTTGTCGCCCATGGTGGGGCGGTAGTTTTCGTCTTGGGGCAAATTGAGCCAGCTTTGGTAGAGTTTGGCGTGATCATCCGTCTGGCTGTAAATCCGGGGCAACAACATATTGTCCTTGTAAGCCATCGTCATTTTGATGTCGTAGCTTTCGTAGCGGTTTTTGCCTTTGCGAAAGACCGAGTCACCATAGACCGTTTCCAGCCGCTCCGATTTGAAAGTCCGGCCAAAAAACAAGGGACGATCACCGTATTGTTCGCGGCGCAGGTAGGATACGAAGCTGATGATATCTTCGGGGTTGTTTTCGTCGATGGGTGGATTGGCGTTGGATCGGATCAAGATCAGTGAATAAGAGGAATATCCGATCAAGATGAACACCAAGCTCATCAACGCAGTGTGCAAAATGGCTTTGCCGTGCTGGAGCGAATAGCGGATGCCATAAACCAGACCGCCAAGGCACATGGCGATGAACAGAATAATGCCCGAGCCAAAAGGTAGGCCAAACGAGTTGACGAACATGACCTCCAGTTTGCCGGCCAAAGTGGGCAGGCCGGGGATGATGCCCTCCATGATGACGGCAATGATCACCAAGCTCATCAGCAAGGTGGCCACAATGCCGATGAAAGTGGGAGTTTTGTACTTCTTGAAATAATAGACCAAGCCCATGGCTGGCAATGTGACCAAGTTGAGCAAGTGGACCCCAATGGACAAGCCCATCATATAGGCAATGAGCAACAGCCACTTGTTTTCATCGACGGCATCCTCTAGCGTTTCCCACTTGAGCATGGCCCAAACTACAAAGGCAGTGAAGAATGAGGACATTCCATATACCTCGGCTTCGGCGGCCGAGAACCAGAACGAATCCGAGAAAGTATAGGCCAACGATCCAATGGCACTGGCCCCGAGCAGGGTCAATTGTTGGGCCAAAGAATAGCCACCATCAGTTGCTTCGGGCGGGCCCACGAGCTTGCGGCCCAGCAATGTGATGGACCAAAACATAAACAGGATGGTGAAACTACTGGACAGTACCGACACCATGTTGACCCAATAACCCACCTGCAAGCCATCACCCATGGCGAGCATGGAAAATAAACGACCTACCAACAAGAAAAGTGGTGCGCCAGGCGGGTGGGGAACCATCAGTTTATAAGACACAGCAATGAATTCACCACAGTCCCAAAAGCTGGCGGTTTGTTCAGCCGTTATCGCATAAACCACTGTCGCGACGGCAAAAATGATCCAGCCTGTAATGTCGTTTAATTTCTTGAAAGACATAAATATTGATTGTTGAATGGTCAGATAGCGCAAAAGTTGCCAATCCAATGTGCGAAACTACAAAATTGCCCCTTAAAATATTGGGTTTTAAACTTTATTAAGATCGGAGGCTCATTGGCCAATGACCGTGGCGGTCAACTGGACCGGAATAATGGGCCGGGCTGGGTCATTGGTTTGAATGGTGAACCGGCGGATCTGTTTGCCCGTTTGCCCGTTGTGCTTGAAGCGGACTTGGATCACGGCAAAATCAAGCGGGGCTACCGATAGGGTGCGGTCCGACAAAATCTCACAGTCGGCTTCGGGGCGAATCACGGTTTCGAGGGTGGTACTGCCTTCGTTTTGCAGCACAAACTCGGTGACCACGCTCACCCCGAGGTACACATCGCCCAAATTTTGTTCGGCTTCGCTGAGCCGGATCTTCGGGCCATTCACCACCACAGGGGCGGGAGCATCGGGGGAAGCCTCCAATACATTGACGATCAGGGTCATTTCCAGCTGGGGCTGGGCAAGATCCGTGGTAAAGATCGTGATGTTGTCCTGAAAGTAGCCAGTGATGCCCCTTGCCTTGGGATTGTAAGTAACCACAATGGCTCCGGTTTTGCCGGGTTCGATGACATTAGAAGAATCAAAATAGACTTTGATGTGGGGGGAAGTTAGTATTTTTTTGGTAAAAGTGATTTTATCCTTACTTGTGTTCAGCATTTCAAATTTCTTGCTCACCGTAGCGGTATTTTTGATAGTGCCAAGGTTGAGGTTCTTGTACCGGAAACGAAAGTTGCCATTTTGATAAACGAACATACTCAGCAAATCTTCGGAGGCGGAGGGCATAATGTAGCCCTTGAGCGTTAGTTCATGGGAGCGGGGGTAGGCATCGGTGATGGCGATAAA
>JAYUVL010000079.1:0-6305 GCA_043754075.1 Cytophagales bacterium
CTGCTCCACATCACCGCCCAACTCAAAATGGCAAGCATCCTCATACACTCAGAATAGTTTAGATCAATAACGTTTGATTGAAAATTATGTTATATCTTACAAGGAGAAATTTTAAAATAAAATTAGACAGGTGATCAAAAAAACAATTGGTGACGAAATAAAATTAGACTTTATAAATAAATTTTAGGATTTTTTTTAAATTTCAAGATCAAATATTACTTGAAAGTCGACGTTATCCTAAAATTGAAGAGGTAGATTCACCCGTTGAAGAATGAGCGATGCAACTAAAAATAGCCTTAGACTGGATACCTAATACCATCCATGCCGGTTTTTACATTGCCAAACATAAAAAATGGTACAATAATTCGGGCATTGAGGTCATTTTTGACTCCCCCGAAACCGATAACTATGCCCAAACACCCGTTGAAAAACTGCTTCGGGGTCAAGTGACGTTTGCCATTGCCCCCTCCGAGTACGTGATCGAGAACCACCTGCGCGGTAACGGAGAACTGGTGGCTGTGGCCACGCTGTTTCAAGAAAGTGTTACTGCTTGGGCCACCCTGAAAAAAGGGCGGGTTATTCCCAGCCCCGTTTATGCCGCATTGAAAATCCCCTATGAAGAAGTGGTGATTGATCATTTTCGGCGTTTTCAGCCCCGCTTCAAGCACCTCAGAACCATTGCCCCGCCTAAATTGCAAACGTGGGAGTTGCTCAAAGCAGGCACTGCCGATTGGTGTTGGATCTATCTGCCGTGGGAAGGGCTGGAAGCCACTCACCTCAACTTGCCCATCAATATCATCAAATTGACCGATGCCGGAATTCCTTATGGACACAGTCCATTGCTGCTCACCACGCACAAACTGTTAAAATTGCACCGCGCTGCTTTTGATTTCTTTTTGCGCTTCACGGCCGCTGGCTATTTTTACGCTGCCGACTATCCCAAGGAATCAGCCCTGATCCTGGAGCATTACATAGCGGGGAGTCACCAGTTTATCTACAAGAGCCTGATTGAGGTGAACAAAGCCGCCCTGCAAGTGGATGGCAGTTGGGGCATTATGAGCAGGCAGCGCTGGACCGAGTACGCCGATTGGTTGCTCAATCAAAAGGCCATTTCCGAATTGCCTCCTTTCGATCGCCTTTATTCCAACAATTTATTGGTTGAAAACAGTTTTTTGGGTTAAAAGTCAACGCGGTTCGCTCACTTGTCGCCCATGGGCCAGCTTGGTGGAATGGCTGGGAAATCTTTTCTTTGCGCCAAAAACCAACCGCTATGTCCAATCTACAAAAGAATGGCCTTTACAGCCTTGCCCTCATTGCTGTAATAGCCGGAATCTACTATTTCCGTCAGTCAACGAGCCCCACTGCACCCCCCCAATTGTCCCAAGGGCAACTGGTGGTGTTGGCAGGCGAGGCGATGGGCAGCACTTATAACATTCGCTATCTGGACTCGGCCGGCCGAAACTACAAGCAAGCCATCGACTCATTGCTCGATTTGTTCAATCTATCGGTTTCTACCTACGTGCCCAACTCGGACATCTCGCTCTTTAACCAAGGCGATTCGGTGCGCTTCCGCTACCCGTTTTTTTACCCTATTCTCAGGCGGAGTTTTGAGATTTACGAACTGACTGATGGTGCTTTTGACCCAACGGTTGGGCCGCTGGTCATTGGCTGGGGCTTCGGGCCCAAAAAAGGGCTGCCCACCAAACTGCCCAATGTGGATTCTCTCCGTAAACTGGTCGATTTTCCCAGTCTAAAGTTTGATGCGCAAGGGGTGCGCAAAACCCGGCCCGGGATTGCCCTCGATTTCAATGCAGTGGCCCCCGGGTATGGGGTGGACGTGTTGGCCACGTTTCTGCGCGACCACGGCATTGCCCATTACTTGATCGAGATTGGTGGGGAGGTGGCCTGTCGGGGCCGTAATGACAAAGGGCAAATTTGGTCCATCGGGATCAATAACCCCACTTATGAAGAGAAAGGTGGGGAGTATATGCAAGCCGCCCTGACCGTCGACAACAAAGGTTTGGCCACTTCGGGCAATTATCGCCGGTTTTACGAAAAAGACGGCAAGCGCTACGCCCACACCATCGATCCCAGAACTGGCTATCCCGTGGAACACAACCTGTTGAGTGCCACGGTCTTGGCCGTTGACTGCATGACCGCCGACGCATTGGCCACTGCTTTCATGGTGATGGGAAAAGAAAAGGCCATTGCTTTTAGCCAACAACACCAAGTCGAAGTGTTCCTGATTTACGAGGCCAACGGCAAGTTGGAAACCTACACTTCCGAAAGCCTCAAACCGGCCTTTTTGCAGTAAAAACCTGCTTGCATCTCTTGGGATGTGTCGGATGGTCGGGCGGATCTTGGGAGCTGGCAGGGATGGGCCGGGGAAACGCTTTCTATAATGCGAGCGGCCAAGCGGTACGCTGAGCCAATGACAATAGTGTTGCTTTCTACCGACGAGTCATTAATATTGCGGAAGATGGTTCGGTTGGGTTCCGTTTGCCACCTCGTTGCCGGTTCAATTGGTCGGTTGGCAACATCTGCGCTTTTCTTCTTGGTTCCTTAAATTCATTGTTTCTGAATGGAGTGGCTGGATTACGTTCTGTACGAAAATAAGTTATCCAGTTGGCTGCTTGCCATCGGTTCGGTGGTGTGCGCGATCATTCTGGGCCGGGTGCTTTACTGGTTCATTAGCCGGATCCTCAACCAATTGGCAAAAAAAACGACGACCAAACTGGATGATGTATTGGTGGAGCAATTGCGCGAGCCGGTTATTTTTGCCATTGTATTGACTGGTATGTGGCTGGGCATCAAGCAATTGCACACCCGTGACCAATGGGAGGTAATGATCCGCCAAGGATTTTTTCTGGGCATCATGTTCAGTGTAACTTGGCTGGTGGTTCGCGTATTGGACACCGCTATCAAATTTATTTTACTCCCCCTCATCCACCGCAGCCAAAGTGATTTCGCGGACACCAAATTGCCGGTGATCATCAGCATGGTCAACGTCGGCATCTGGATCACGTCCAGTATATTCGCGCTCAACTATGTGGGCTATAATGTACAGGCGGTTTTGGCGGGCTTGGGCATTGGCGGTTTGGCCTTTGCCGTGGCCGCCAACTATACCCTGGCCAATGTGATTGGCGGCGTCACCATTATTTTTATCCAGCCATTCAAAGTCGGGGACCGCATCCGGATCGATGGCCAAGATGGTTTTGTTGAAGAAATTGGCCTTAGCGTGAGCCGGATCCGCACTTTTATCGACGAAACCATTGTGATAATCCCCAATCGGCACTTTACCGATAAAATGCTGGTCAACATGAGCAGTGCGCCTGCCCGCCGTACAACGCTCAAAGTGCCACTTTCCTACGACTGCACGCCCGAGCAAATAGAAACTGCGGTGATGACCCTCAAGCAAGTGGCCCTGAACCATGCCTCGGTAAGTGATCATTGTAAAGTTTCTTTTGATACCTTGGGCCAGTATGCGCTGGTGATTCACTTTATGTATTACATTGTTCACGAAGCCGACCTTTGGGACACCCAGACCGAAGTTACGCTCGAGGTGTACCGGCGGTTCCGCGAGGCCGACATTGGGCTTGCTTATTTGCGGTTGGGTTCGCTGTCCCCCGATGCGGGGCTTCCGCTGCCCGATTTAAAGCAACCCGATTAAGTACCTCGCTGGCCATTTTGGGCCGCCAAAAGCATCTAATCCGCTGCCACCTTCCCTTTTTCCGAAAAACCGCGCTTGTCGTATATGGTTTTTTGATCTCGGTTCGTTAATTGATTGACTTTCTATTTGACGAATATATGAAAAACTACATTCTCTTATTTTTGACGCTGTTTTTTGTGGGCCAAACCTGGGCCCAAGTACGCGAAACCACCACCTCCATGAGCGTGGGCACTTATCCCGCCCTAGAACTCGAGTTGGCCATATATGATAAAAAAACCATTATGGATGAGTGGACGCGGTTTATCAAAGATTATAAAGCCAAAGTGAGATCCGACAGAAAAACGGACGAGGTTTTTGCCGATAATGCGGTGATTAAAGCCATCAGTGGCAACAATACCATCGATATCTATGCGCTTCCTTCGGTGGGTGTGAACCGAGCCTATCTCACCGTTTGGTTTAATCTGGGCGGAGGTTATATTTCCAGTAACTCCCACGCCCGCGAGTATGGTGAAGCCCAGAAATTGCTGATGGCGTTCAATGCCCGGTTGAACCTAGTCGCCTTGGAAACCGAACTGAAAAACGAAGAGGAAAAGCTGAAAAATTTGGAGCAGGAATCTTCAAATTTTGGCAAGGAGAACGACAAACTCCAAAGGGAAAATGAGTCAATGGAAAAAAGTATTTTGGAGATGCAAAAGAAAATTGAGCAGAACAAAGTGACGATCCAAGCCAACCAAAGCAGCCAGACCAACAAGAAGAACGAAGTGGACAGCCAAAAAAATAAAGTGGCTGAACTGCAAACCAAGATCAAGCGCATGTAAGTGGTTGGTTTTGCGGCTCAAGGGCCATATTGCCCTGTCTGTTCACCGCAGGCAGGGTTTTTTGGTGGCCCAACCAAAAAGTAGCTAGGTGTAATCCCCTTCTTTGGTTCTCACTTTCTCCGTTATTGGTACGTAATAATGGAGAAAGTGGTTCTCGCTGATGCACGGACATTTCCAACTGCATGGTGCCGGGCTTTCAGGGGAAGAAAACAGGGTTGATCGAACCAAACATCCCTTGCACGTTTGTCAGATCAATGCATTTTGGCCGCGCGATTGGGTTTTATCTTGGCATAAAAACGGCTAATTTTGTTGGGCTTTTTGCTGTGGATTGAAACTCGGCAAGACGTCCAGTAACGCCAGTACCCGTGCACCAGCCCGGTAAAACTAATTGATGATGCAAAAAAAACCAAAACTTGTGGTCCTCTCCGGGGCCGGGGTAAGCGCCGAGAGCGGCATCCCCACTTTCCGCGATGCGGGCGGGCTATGGGAGGGCCACGACATTATGGAAGTGGCCTCTCCCCAGGGCTGGCGCAAAAATCCCGCAATGGTCCTCAAATTTTACAATGATCGCCGCCTGGCAGCCGAGGGCGTGCAACCGAACGCCGCCCACCAGATCATTGCCGAGCTGGAACACGATTTTGCGGTGCAAGTGATTACCCAGAACGTGGACGACCTGCATGAACGCGCCGGTTCCTCCCACGTGATGCACCTGCACGGGAGCTTGTTTGAGATGCGCAGCTCAGTGGACGAGAACTTGATTTATCCCATTGAGGCTGACATCCAATTGGGCGATTTGTGCCCCAAAGGTTCGCAGCTCCGGCCTAATATTGTGTGGTTTGGGGAGGCAGTGCCCTTGATCGAACCGGCCGCCGAACACTGTGTCCAAGCTGACATTTTTATCGTGGTGGGCACTTCGTTGCAAGTCTATCCCGCTGCGGGCCTGATCGATTACGTGGCGGCCAAAGTGCCCAAGTTTATCGTTGATCCGCATTTGGCCCCGCTTGCCCGTTATCCCAACTTGACCATGATCTCGGAACTAGCTTCCACCGGGATGCAGAAAGTGCGGGATCAACTGATGGCGTATCGTGCTCAACACGGCGGCGATGACAGCAATTCCGCAGTTGACCGTTAACTCAGCAACGTCGTTTTGCTGGCTTCGGTGGCCACCCATTCGGATTCCTTTTTGCCCAAATACTGCTGGATAAGTGAGTGCATCAGGTAGAGCACTGGCAACATGACAATGGCAATGCCAAACTTGTAGATATAATTCATGATTCCTTGCGCGATCACCTGCTCAAACGGCCAGCGGGGATTGCCGAACACGTAAAAAGCGATGGTGAGTACCACAAAACTATCGATCAGTTGGGAGATGAGCGTGGAGCCGAGGGCCCGCACCCAAATGATCCGGCTGCCGGTGAGGCGGCGCAACCACTGAAAGGCCACGGCATCAATGAGTTGGCCAAACAAAAATGCCACCAACGAACCAATAATGATGCCCATGCTCTGAATAAAGATCCGTTGGTAAGCTTCATCAATGTTCATGGGCAGCCCTTGGGAATCCTTGGCATTGATCTGGAGCCAGAAATCAGCCGGGGCAAGGTTGGCTGAAATCCAGATCATAAAGAAGGTGTAAACAATGAACCCGGCCGTCATAAAAGAGATTCGTCGCACCCCGGCAATGCCAAAATACTCGTTCACAATATCACTTAGGGTGAACACAACCGGCCACAGCACCACTCCAGCCGTAAGGTTGAAATCCAACACAAAATCACCGAACACCGGCAATTGGGCCGGCGCCAGTCCAAGGGTTTTCTCGA
>JAYUVL010000080.1:0-2233 GCA_043754075.1 Cytophagales bacterium
AAAGATTACACTGTTTCTGGCCAATCATTTATCGTTGTTAAATGTGGGTGCTGCGGCACTGCCATTACCCAAGATGCCCCCGCCGAAGCTGAAATCGGCCCGTACTATCAGTCTGAAAACTACATTTCGCACAGTGATTCCAAAACGGGCCTATTCAACCAACTTTACCACACTGCCCGAAATTTTATGTTGCGCAGCAAGCGCAATTTGGTCAGGAAAGTGACCGGCCGAAAAATGGGCCGCTTACTTGACATCGGTTGCGGGACTGGTTATTTTCTGCACACGATGCAAAAAGCAGGCTGGCAAACTACTGGCATTGAGGCAGATCCGGGAGCACGGGCCTACGCCCAACAAAAATTTGGTCTTGAGGTGCAAGCGCCCACAGCATGGGGGACGCTGCCCGATGCCGCTTTCCAAGCCGTTTCCCTGTGGCACGTATTGGAGCATGTGCATGATCTGGAAGGCTATCTCCAACAAATCGCGCGGGTGCTGGATCCGAAGGGGGCCCTGTTGATTGCCGTGCCCAACTACCAAAGCACTGATGCCCAGCATTATGGGGCCCACTGGGCGGGCTGGGATGTGCCGCGCCACCTCTGGCATTTTTCTCCTCAGTCAATGGAAACTTTATTGGCCAAATATGATTTTTCGTTGCTGGACAAGCGCACCATGCCCTTCGATCCCTTTTATGTTTCGTTGTTGAGTGAAAAATATCGGCAAAATCCATTAGGTTCCCTCAGCGGGATTTGGCAAGGGTTGCGCTCACTGGCGCTGGGCTTGGCCGATGTGAACCGATCGAGCTCGGTCATTTATGTGTTCTTGAAAACCTAGCGGCAGTTATCACTGCTTTGGTAGAGCTTTCAACCACGCCTCAATCGCTTGCCTTTCCGCACTGTTCATAGCAATAATGAAGTGGGTGGGTACACTTTTTGGCCCGGTGTGTTTAACAATCAGCCCAGACCCTTTGACCCGGTCGGCCAACCGAATAGCGGGGTTTTGGTTGGCCGTTTCGATCAACAAAACGAACTGATCGAACTGGGCTTGATCAATGGCTACCTTGAACGGATCGCCGCCGTTGTACCGGTTCGTTGAACTCAACTCTGGGGGAACTGGTTGGTATTCAACACTATCTTGGTGGACAATGTAGTGGTTGGCAGCGCCATCCGAGTATTCATAAACTGGATTGGACATGGTGCGGATGGGATGAGGTGTGCAAGCGGCCAACCAAATAGCAACCAACATAATGAACGGGCAATGGTGCATGGGCGATTGGAGCAAGATAGTTTTATTACGTAAGCGAAGCGCGATAAGTTGTTGAGATACAAACTCACGCTAGTGCGCAAAAGGAACTAGGAAAGCCATTGCCTGACGTGTTTTTCCGGCCGGGTTGGTGCCCCAAGATACGATTTGGCCACGATTTGAGGAGCGAACACCAAATCAATGCGCTTCGCTCCTCTATTTTCCAACAGGTGCTATATCTCGATGTCTTCGGTGAAATGTTTTTTCCTGATCACCATGGTTTTGGTCAGATGATCATGCCAACCGGTGCCCTCGCCAAAAAAAGAAACCGCCTCAAATGGAATAAATCGACACAAGCTACGCAACATGATGGTGGATGTGCTGGGACGGTCCCCGTTTGCGTCCACTACCATTGTGCCAGTCAGCATTTTACCAATGGTTTGGCCCGTTGCACTTTCCATGGCAGTGTAGTAGAGAAAATTCATAAATAAGGCAATCAGGTTAAACCAAACTGAACTTCCCAACAACCCAAGTCCGCCTGCTAAGTCCAATAACAAAAAAAATGCAAATAATAAAACCAAGTACACCACTAAGTCAATCAAATAATTGGCAAATCTCAGCCCCTTGCTGGCAACCGCTCCCGCCATTTTCTGACGGTGGTGATTGGAGAGCAGTTGTTGTTTTTCATTTTCATCGTGTACATAATCGGGGCAAGTATCGATAAAGTCGGCTTCACGGCCGGTGAGACCGCAAATCCGCCCATACTTGATGTCAAATGCCCGGTTCGTGCACTGATTGCACCATTCTAGTCTTTCTAATTTTGTCATTGCTTTGCTTAGTTTAAGGGCCTTAATGATTGACCACCATCCGCTTGCTTTGTTGAAAATTTTCGGTGGCAAGGGTGTAAATATACACCCCCGCGCTCAAATTTTCAGTGGCAAAAGCCACATTATATTCTCCGGCCGGTTGGATTTGGTCGACCAACGAAGCTACCTCC
>JAYUVL010000081.1:0-5555 GCA_043754075.1 Cytophagales bacterium
GTGCCATCCCAGTGAGTTGTCATTCCAACGCCAAAGCTAAAATATATTCTCCAGTGCTGAACCAACAGAAGCAATTTACTTTATCCAAAACTATCATGAACATTTTCAATCCTGTTCTTGGGTTCTTTCGGCAGCCGAAGCCCGGTTTTTATCTATTCCTTGGGTGGACAATGGCGGTAGCCCCCCTGACGGGTGTACTGGCCCAAAATCTGCCCCAAAGCAGCCCGGCGGCAGAGGTGAAGCAAATTATTGGCCTGACCGAAATTAAGGCGATCTACCACCGCCCAAGCGTGAAAGGTCGCAAAATATGGGGCGATCTGGTGCCTTATGGCGTGGTATGGCGCACTGGGGCCAATGAGGCCACGGTCATTTCTTTTGCCGATGACATCACCGTGAACGATCTACGGGTCAAGGCTGGGGACTATGCCCTGTTCACCATTCCGGCCCGCAATGGCGACTGGACCGTCATTTTGAACAAAAATGTCAAATCGTGGGGAACTACTGGGTTCAAGGACGAGGACAATGTGCTGACTCTGCGCTGCAAGCCCCGCAAAGTCCCTTTTCACGAAACGTTCGAGATCTCATTCGAGAATGTGGGCCGCAATTATGGTGAGTTGGTGATTGCCTGGGAACGGATGGCGGTGCCCCTGAACCTCAAGGTGGACGTAGACCGCAAGGCCAATGAAAATATCGATGCGGCCATCAGGACGGCGGGCGACAACTGGCGGGTGTATGCCAACTGCGCCGACTATTGTCTGCGCAATGGCACCCGACTGGGCGAGGCCCAACAGTGGGTGGACAAAGCCCTCCAGATCGAGACCAAAAACTTTTTCCCGTTTTGGCTCAAGGCCGACCTATTGGCATTGGCCGGCAACTATGTTGAGGCCATCAAAATGGCGGAGCAGTCGATGGTACTCGGCCTAGCCGAACAAGGTGACAAATTTTTGTACAAAAAAGAAGTGGAAGACTCTATTGCCTTCTGGAAGGCCAAGTTGCAATAGAACTGCGGTCGTGACCATCCAACTAGCATAGCCGTTGCACTAAATGCCAAACCTCATTGACCGAATGGCAAGTACCTTTTAATCAGTCATTTAACTTTGTAAAGGTTAGCCCCCAATGTGAATTTTATCAAAAATTGTCATTGCAGCCTTTCTTTAGTACTTTTAGACTCATCAAACTAAAAACGACAAAAAATGAAGGACAAATCCAAGGACGAGGAGAAAATACTGGCAGAGATCCGCCGCCGGGTAATCGACCACGACAGCAACCACCAAGAGAAGGAAGATCAGAAAAGCTTGCACGCCGCCAACCTGCAAGCTCTCGACGAGATGTCCTCGCTCAGTAAGGATGACATTGCCCGGATTTCCTACCAGGTCCGCAAGGAATTTTCCCAGCAGGCAAAGGAACTTTCCCAGCAGGCATCAAAACGACAACGGAGAATGATCATAGCCGCATGGGTGGGTGCGGCTTTGGTTGCGGTGGGCGGCATCGGCTTTTGGCTGCAGCGCGCCAGTCAGCAAGCATTTGAGGCCCGGAAATTCAGCGAACCCTTCGACAACAACCAGCGAGGCTGGAGCATTTTCAATGAACTAAAGTACAACCGCCAAATCACTGACGGCAGCTATGTTTTCAAAGTGGGGGACGGACAATGCCACTGGGACAAAATCCCTATTGCGCTGCCCGCCCATTATGCGGTAGAACTCGTCTCGGCCAGAAAGGGTGGGGAAAAAACGGCCGAGTATGGTCTTGCCCTAGTGGCCGCCTCATCAAATGACATGTTGGCTTTCACCCTCAATCCCGATGGCCAAGCCATGCACGGCCATTACCGAAATGACGCTTGGGAGAAGGTCAGCGCAGGGTCGGCAGTAGTGGCCAACCCTAGCCCGAACTCAAACACCCAATTGGTGGAAATCAAGGACAACCGCAGCTTCAAGTATTCGGTCAATGGCGTATTGGTTTGGGAAGATACCTTTAGCCGCACCGTGCCTGTGGAGGTAGGAATGCACCTGTGCGACAACCAGACGGTGGAGTTTCAGCGGCTCCGCGTCATCAACTTGGCCAATAACCAAACCATTTTTGAGGATGACTTTGGTGGAACGGGCACTAAAAAATGGAACCCGAAGAATGAAATTAACAAAACATCAAAAATCGAAAACGGTAAATACTATCTCGAGACCAACACGCCCAACTGCGAATCGGAAACCAAGTTCTATCCAGTCAAAGAGGGCGAAGAGTTCGACGTTGTCCTGCAGATGCACCATGTCAAGGGCGAAACTGCGACATTTGGCCTCAAGCTCATGCAAGACAACGATAATTTTCTCACCTTTGAGTACGAAAACAATGGCAAGGCCCAGTTTGCCATGTACCAAATTGACAAATACACCTATGTGGGCAATGAAAAATCAACCAATATCTTGAGCGAACCGGGCAAGCCCGACATTACGCTCAAAGTGGAGGTCAGGAACGACCTCTGTAAATATTTTGTCAACAATATATTGATTGATGCCTTTGAGCTGAACCCCGATCTGAAACTCAACTTTGTGGCGCTCAACTGCTGTGGAACGCAACAAGTCGCGTTTGATAACCTGCAGATCATCCCCAAATAACCAACTCGCCCACGGTGCGGGTCCAGTTTGTCAGCCTCACTTTTTCAGGTCAATTGGCCGGTTGAGCCTCTTCCATCAATTGGTGTCAGCCTAGCATGGCACTAGACTCGGCTTTTCAGTGCTTGGCATTACCGACCAAACCGGCAAGGCATCAATCGCAATTGAGTTGGTAGCCCAACAGCATCAAGATCAAAAGGCAACAACGGCGGCCCCCCTACCCGACCAACCGTCCTTTCCTTTTGGTCTTTTTCACTCAAATGGCGTTCTTTGCCCCAAAATCATCTTTTCCATGACCGAGAACGCCATTCTCCCCGAAACGCTTCACCTGCAATACGTGCGCCGCGACCACTCCGATGCGTTGTTGCTGCACTTGTACCGATCGATCCTCAAACCGCGCCTGATCGAGGAAAAAATGCTGGTATTGCTGCGACAGGGCCGAATCAGCAAGTGGTTTTCGGGCATTGGCCAAGAAGCGATTTCGGTGGGAGCGGCCTGCGCCCTCCACGCTGACGAATACATTTTGCCCATGCACCGCAACTTGGGGGTGTTCACCGTCCGTCAAACTCCATTGGACAAACTGTTTGCCCAGTTTCAGGGCAAACAATCGGGCTACACCAAAGGCCGCGACCGCTCGTTCCATTTCGGGGCCAACGAGCACCATATAGTGGGCATGATCAGTCATTTGGGCCCTCAACTGGCGGTGGCAGATGGGATTGCACTGGCCGACCGCCTTACCCAAACACCCAAGGTGACCCTCGTTTTTTCTGGCGATGGAGCCACTTCCGAGGGCGATTTCCACGAGGGGGTCAACGTGGCCGCCGTGTGGGACTTGCCCGTTATTTTTGTCATCGAGAACAATGGCTACGGTCTCTCCACCCCCAGCAGTGAACAGTTCCGCTGCGCCCAATTTATCGATAAAGCCATTGGCTACGGGATAGAAGCGGTCAAAGTTGATGGCAACAATTTGCTGGAAGTGTATGACACCGTTCTACGATTGGCCGAAGATCTCCGCGCCCGCCCGCGCCCCGTGCTACTGGAGGCCATTACGTTCCGAATGCGTGGCCACGAGGAGGCCTCCGGCACCAAATATGTGCCCGATGAATTGTTTACCCAATGGAGTAAAAAAGATCCAGTTGAGAATTTTGAGAACTTTTTACGCCATGAAAATGTGCTTACCGACGATCTGATAGCCAGTATCCGAGCGGAAATCAAACAAGAGATCGAAGCCGGGATCGCCATGGCCTTCCCTCAGCCCGACCCAGAAGCCGATACGGCTCAAGAAATGGCTGATATGTATGCCCCCCACACCCAGACCGTGAGCGAACCAACGGGCAGCAGCACCGAGCGGCGGATGATCGATGCCATCGCCGACGGGCTCAAATTAGCCATGGTGCACCACCCCAACCTGATCCTGATGGGCCAAGACATTGCCGAGTACGGGGGCGCGTTCAAAGTGACCGATGGATTCGTGGCCAAGTTTGGCCGCTCCCGGGTGCGCAACACGCCCCTGTGCGAGAGCGCCATCGTGGGCACGGGCTTGGGCTTGTCGGTCAAGGGATTTAAGAGCATGGTTGAAATGCAGTTTGCCGATTTTGTTACCTGCGGTTTCAACCAGATAGTGAACAATTTGGCCAAATCGCACTACCGTTGGGGCCAGCACGCTGATGTAGTCGTGCGGATGCCCACGGGAGCCGGCGTCGCCGCGGGCCCTTTCCATTCCCAAAGCAATGAAGCTTGGTTTTTTCACACTCCCGGCCTAAAAATTGTCTATCCTTCCAATCCTACTGATGCCAAAGGGCTGCTTTTGGCCGCCTTCGAGGATCCCAATCCTTTCCTGTTCTTCGAGCACAAAATGATGTACCGCTCTGTGGCCGGCCCCGTGCCCGATGGGTACTACACCATTGAGGTCGGCAAGGCCAGCGTAGTGCAAACAGGCACCGATCTGAGCATCATTACCTATGGCATGGGCGTGCATTGGGCCCAACAAATTTCTGCCGAGCTACCCGAAATTTCCATTGAAGTACTGGACTTGCGCACCCTCCTGCCCTGGGACCAGGCCGCAGTGGCGGCCACTGTCCGCAAGACGGGCAAAATCCTCGTGTGCCACGAAGACTGCCTCACCGGGGGGATTGGGGGGGAAATCGCGGCATGGATCGGCGAGCATTGCTTTGAGCACCTCGATGCGCCCGTGATGCGCGAGGGCAGCTTGGACACGGCTGTCCCCTTTAGCCCCAACTTGGAAAAAAATTTTTTGCCCAAAGAAAGGATCAAGGACAAAATCAAAAAATTGATGGCTTATTGATCAACAATAACGGAGCAAAACTGACCGGATCGATCAAAGGGGTCAGCCCGAGCTGGGAGAGGGCCGACTGGCCTCACGCAAAAACCAAGCTAAGCTAGCTAGTGGCTTCTTCTGGTTTGGTCAGGGCCGAGAATACCTGTTCAAGTGAACTTTCTTCCATTTGCATCCCCAGCAACAGCCAGCCTTGTTCGCTGGCCAGTTTGGACACTGCCAACCGCAAATCGTGTTGACAGACAAGGGAATATCGATGAGCGGAAATTTCTTGCAACGCATCAACCCCGGGCAAATTTCTTAATTGAACCAAATCGGGCGGCTGGGCAAACTCAACGGTGAGGTTGACCGCCCCTTGTGAAATCTTCAATTCGGCCACGGGGCAATCGGCCACTATCTTGCCCAAGTGGACGATCACCACCCGGTGGCAGAGCGCTCGGACTTCGGACAAGATGTGGGTCGAGAAAACCACCGTTTTTTCGCGCGCAATATGGCGGATGACTTCGCGGATCTCCACGATCTGGTTTGGATCCAGTCCAGTGGTGGGCTCGTCCAGAATCAACACCTCGGGATCGTGGATAAATGCTTGGGCCAAGCCCACCCGTTGGCGGTATCCCTTCGACAAGTCCCCGATCTTCTTGCGCTGCTCACGCCCC
>JAYUVL010000082.1:0-5233 GCA_043754075.1 Cytophagales bacterium
ATCGAGTTGCCAGAACCAATAAAAGCCAAAAGAAGTAGTGCGCTGATCCATACGTATGCAAAGGTTGATCTAAGTTTTGGAACCACCAAATTTTTTGGAAAAAACCACCGAAATAACAAATGGCCCGCCCAGCCCCGATGATCAATGCGTCCGTGTCCGCCCGCCGTCCACGGCCAAACTGGTGCCGTTGACGTAGGCTGCCGCCGGGGTGCACCAAAACGCCGCCACTGCCGCTATTTCTTCAGCCGTGCCAAATCTCCCCGCTGGGACTTCGGCCAGCATCCCCGCCTCAATGTCGGCCTCAGCCTTGCCGGCTTTAGTAGCCCGCGCCCCGATGAGCGAGGTCAGGCGGCCAGTGGACGTGTAGCCGGGCAGGATGTTGTTGACCGTGATGCCAAACGGGGCCAGTTCAGTGGCCAACGTTTTGCCCCAACTGGCCACCGCGCCCCGAATGGTGTTGGACACGCCCAAGCCCGGCAATGGTTCTTTGACACTGGTGGAAATGATATTGACAATCCGGCCATAACCAGCCGATTTCATTTGGGGCACCAAAGCCTGCACCAGTAACTGGTTGCAAAGCAAATGCTGGGCGAAGGCATTGCTAAACTCAATTAGCTGGGCATCGATCGCCGGCCCGCCGGGAGGGCCGCCGGTATTGTTGATCAAGATATGGACCGGGCCCGCACTGGCCACCCAACCGGCCAAGGCGGTTTCCAAGTTGGCCGGGTTGGCAAAATCGGCCACTAAATAACCATGCGTTTGGCCCGCTGGTGTGGGCAGCGCGGCTAGGGTCTCGCGCAAGGCGGTTTCGTTGCGGGCCAGCAACGTCACTTCGGCCCCGAGTGCGGCCAGTTCTTGGGCGATGGCCCGGCCGATTCCTTGCGTACTCCCGCACACGAGGGCTTTTTTATGGGTCAGATCTAGGTTCATAAGTTGGGGATGGTGATATTGGCCACCTTCTTGGCCGTTTTGGTTGGCAAGTTAGCCCCCACAGGTCAAAGTGCCAAGAGCGGCCCCGTGGCACTTTCCAACTTGCCTAGCGACAATCACTCGATTAACCCACGTTTTAAACTAAGTTAGGCAACCAACCGGGTTTATCCCATTGGTCGTCGGCCATTTAATTTTCGCGCTCACTGGAAAATGCCTTTTGTTTGGGCAGGGCGATTGTTGCTGGCCGGAGCACATTTTCCCCTGGGTTTACTTGGGCAAGCGCAGCCATTTTCGCCCCAGGGCCAAACCGGGCCACCCGCAGAAAAATCATTAACTTTAGTTTGCCCAAGCCTTCACCTTGGCAAAACAGGGTAAATTGCAAGCACCGCTTATCGACTGGATTTGCCCAAAAACCAGCCATTCGGTATTTTTTCATAAACAACCATTTACTTGACATGATTAAACTAGAAGAGTATCAGATCAGCCCCGAAACGGGTTTTCTGCCCGACTGCCCGTTGACCGATCTGGCCAGCGAAAATGCAGCTTGGCAAGCTGTCTTGCGCCAAACCCCGAAACTGCTCCTCACGAGCCGCTACGAAACATTTTTGCAAGCATTGCCGCCTTACTGGATCGATTCCTCCTCCACCGCCCACTTGGAACGCGACATGCGGGTGCTGGCCTACCTCACCCACGCCTACCTGTGGGGGAAAAAAGAGGTCACGACCGAGCTACCGGCTTATTTGGCCCAGCCGTTTGTGGCGGTGGCCGAGAAACTGGGCCGCCCCGCCATCCTGTCCTACCCGTCTTACTGTCTGTTCAACTGGCAACGGATCGACGCAGCCCAGCCGCCGCACATCGGTAATTTGCTCATGATCGACAACTTCCTGGGCGGGGCCGATGAGGACTGGTTCATCCTGATCCACGTGGAGATCGAGGCCAAGGCAGCGCGGGCCCTCCGGGCCATTCCAGCCCTGTTGCAAGATGCGCACGATCACGACCTTGCCGGTGTAGCCCACGGCCTGCGCGAAGTCGTAGCCAGTTTGCAGGACATCAACACTACCATGAACCGGATGCCCGAATATTGCGATCCGTACATTTATTACACCCGCGTCCGGCCTTATATTTTCGGCACCAAAAATAACCCCGCCCTACCCGATGGCCTCAAATACGAGGGCTGTTTTGGCGGCGTGGCCCAGTTCTACCGGGGCGAGACCGGAGCCCAGAGTGCCATTGTGCCCACCATCGATGGCTTGCTGGGCATCCAGCACGAGAATGATCCCCTGCGCGAGTACTTGCTCGAGATGCGCCAATATATGGTGCAGGCGCACCGCCAGTTCATTGAAAAGGTAGAGACCGATTCAGCGGTGCGGGCCGTGGTGCAGGCCCATCCGGAAGATGCCAGCCTCCAAGCGGCCTACCAACAATGTTTTGACGAACTGCACCGCTTCCGATCCAAGCACCTGGAATATGCCGCCACCTACATTGCCCGGCAGTCCGCCCAGCACAACAACAGCACCGAACTCGGCACGGGCGGTACGCCGTTCATGCGCTACTTGGCCAAACACCGCGATGAGACCAACACCGACGTGCAAGTGGCATTGTCCTAGCGTTTGCCCTGCCGCCCGCTTTTGGTAGGCCAAGGGGCCGGGCGGGATTTGCCCAATCGGCCCGACAAAAAGCCCGCAAAAGCCAGTGCAGGGAAAAACGCAAGAAAGTTGCCGAGATTGGTGCATTTATGCCACAAAGTAGCCAACTTAGCGGGAACTAAACTTAGCATCACTTTTACCTATCCAACGTACCGCAACCATGTGGCAACAACTGAAGGGGTCTTCGCGCTTTGGGCAAGAACTGGAAACTTGGGTGACCGAGGGGCTGATCACCGCTGATCAGGCTGCCACGCTGAGCCGCCGCTATGAACTGGATCAAGAGCCCGCTTGGTACAAACAATCGGGCAATTTGCTGAAAGCCACGGCTTTGCTCATTTCAGCACTGGGCTGCCTTTTGCTCATTGGGGCCAACTGGGACCAACTGCCCCGAGCGGTCAGGGTGCTGACCGGGCTACTCCCACTGGTAGCGGCCTACGGCTTCGCGATCCAGGGCATGTGGAATGATGACCAGCAAAGGGCCGAACTGGCCATGATTTTCGGCTCGCTGGCTTTCGGGGCCAACATCGCCCTACAAGCCCAGATTTTCCACATTTCGGCTTATTTTCCCGACGGCATATTGTGGTGGATCATCGGGGCCATGCCCGTTATTTGGTTTTTCCGCAGCGCTTTCTTGCACGTCATTTTCCAGGCCCTTTTCATCGGTTGGCTGGGGATGCAAAACACCTATTACCAATTTTCGTGGTGGTCGCCCTTGCTCATGGTTGGATTCGCTTATCTATTGTACTTGAAACCCAACGCTTTTAGCCTTTTGCTCATGTTGGGCAGTTTTTACATGTTCATTGTCAATGGGATAATCGCTGCTGAGCAAGCCCGCTTGGCCACTGAATATGTATGGTCGCTGTTGCCGGCTTTCTGGATCGTCTATGGCTTGCTGTTCTTGGTCTTGTTTGGGTATGTGCGCCACCAGTACAGTGATCGGGTAAACCGCTGGCTCCCTTGGTTGTTACAGGTCGGGCTGGCGTGCCTTTTCTATTCCCAGACTTTCTACGAGCTGGCGAGGGAAATATTCAATCAGTCCGCCGAGGGGGGCATCCCCATCAGCCTGTGGGTCCTGGCCGTGATCGCCGTTGGCCTTTACCTAAACCGGCCCAAAACGGCCACCATGAACTTCAATTTTGGAATCATGTTCTTCTTGCTCCTTCCCGCCCTGATGGTCTTGACCTTGGACACCGTCTTGGTCACGGCACAAAACACCGGGTTGATCGACACCGAGGTACTGTACAAGCAAACCAGCGAAATGGCCAAAGTCTATGAGTGGGTGGCCAATGTGTTGTTCATTGCCTTCGCGATCTGGAAGGTTTGGTACGGCACGCACACCCGCCAAAAAGATATTTTCATGACCGGGATTTTTTGGCTCGTGGTCTGGGTGTTGGGGCGCTACGTAGCACTGGTGGGCGACTACTTAACCACTGGCCTCATTTTTATTGGCTTTGGGATCGGGCTGTATTTTGTCAATAAACTATGGGATAGCCGGCTCGGGGAAGGATCGACCGCCAGCAAACCTACTGACCAAGCCTAAAGCCCAACCGGGTTTTAGGCTTGGCCCTTCCGGTCAAAAATGGGTGGGGGGAAATGACAAGACAACTCCACTAAAAATTTGGGGCCTCTCTCTTTTTAGACCAATAGGGATGATTTGGGTATTTGCTAGTATTTATTTTACCGATTTTCAATGGTTTATTTTTCTGTTTATTGAAAAATTAATTTAGGTTGGGCGCAATTACTTAAATGAAAATAGGTTAATTTTGACAATTACCTCGGAACAGATTTTATGTTTGGGCCAAATCAGCTTGGTAAGACCCGGGTAAATTCCGGGCGAATCAATTTTTTTGTAAGTTTACACCTTGAACAAAACTAACGACCAAATCCAATGAAATACCTCGATCAGTTCAATTTTGCGGGCAAAAGAGCCCTAATGCGGGTTGATTTTAATGTGCCGTTGGACGGCGAATTTGCCATCACCGATGACACCCGCATCACCGCTGCCTTGCCAACGGTCAAGAAAATTTTGGCCGATGGCGGATCGGCCATTCTCATGTCGCACTTGGGCCGGCCCAAAGGCGGTCCCGAACCCAAGTATTCCCTTTCCCATTTGGTGGCCCATTTATCGGGCTTACTGGGCCTGACGGTCAAATTTGCCGATGATTGCGTCGGGCCCAGCGCAGTTGCCTTGGCGGCCAGTTTGCAGCCCGGGGAAGTATTGCTGTTGGAAAACCTACGTTTTTACAAGGAAGAGGAAAAAGGCGATGCCCAATTTGCCCAACAACTGGCCGCCCTCGGGGATGTGTACGTGAACGACGCTTTTGGCACCGCCCACCGCG
Source organism: Cytophagales bacterium (assembly GCA_043754075.1). GTDB lineage: Bacteria > Bacteroidota > Bacteroidia > Cytophagales > Thermoflexibacteraceae > JALONO01. The sequence goes on from JAYUVL010000082.1 coordinate 4,916, forward strand.
CCCACGCATCCACCACGATCGTGGCGCAATACATGGCCGATAAAATTTGTGGCTATCTGATGGCGGCCGAGGTCATCAACGGCCAAAAAGTACTGGAAAATCCCCAACGGCCCTACACCGCGATCATGGGTGGGGCCAAGATCTCCGACAAACTGCTGCTCATCGAGAACTTGCTCGGCAAAGTGGACAATTTGCTCATCGGCGGGGCCATGGCCTATACCTTTTTCCGGGCTGCCGGGGGCAATACTGGCAAGTCGCTCGTGGAAGAGGACAAACTTCACCTGGCGCTGGACTTGGTGCAAAAAGCCAAAGACAATG
>JAYUVL010000083.1:0-11327 GCA_043754075.1 Cytophagales bacterium
GTAGCAACGTTTTCGGCCAAAAAGTACTCTTTTAGTTTTAAGTTTCATTATCTCTAAAGCCAATAAAAAGGCATTTAAAGTAACGCTGCGTAACATGAGGTTCTAATTAAAAAAACAACTGTTTGCCGAAATCGTATTGGCACTTTATCTAATGCATTGGCATTCTATCTTGCGTTAATTTTTTTTAAGGCTTGAGTGATTCTTTGCACGGGATTTGCCAGCTTACATGGCTACCGTTGCCGGCAGTGCAGTGCCACACAATACTTGCTAAAACGAAACCAACGACCTGATTGTTATGTTGCCACAAATTAAAGGTGCCGCCCACTACATTCAAGCCCACTCTACCGAACCGCCCGAAATCGGGATCATTCTGGGTACTGGCTTGGGCGCATTGGCCACCGAGGTGGAGGTGGAACAAATGCTGCCTTACGAAAACATCCCCCATTTTCCCCTTTCCACCGTGGAAGGCCATTCCGGACGGCTCATTATGGGCCGGTTGGCGGGCCGCCGGGTGGTGGTGATGCAAGGCCGGTTCCATTACTACGAGGGCTATTCCCTAGCCGAAGTAACTTTTCCCGTCCGGGTGATGAAGTTGTTGGGGATTCAGCACCTCATCGTTTCCAATGCGGCCGGAGCGCTCAACCCGGCTTATGGCCTGAGCGAACTGATGATGCTCAATGACCACATCAACCTGCAACCCGAAAATCCACTGCGGGGATTCAATTTCGACGAACTGGGCCCCCGATTTCCCGATATGAGCGAGCCGTACTGCCCGGCCCTGATTGCCAAGGCCCAACTGGCGGCAGAAGAACTGGGCATTCACATCCATCAGGGCGTGTATGTGAGCGTGCCCGGGCCCAACTTGGAAACCCGCGCCGAATACCGGATGCTGCGGCTCATGGGAGCTGATGCCGTGGGGATGTCCACCGTGCCCGAGGTGATCGTGGCCCGGCACATGGGATTGCCCGTGTTTGCGGTGTCAGTCCTGACCGACCTGTGCGACCCGAGCCGGCTGGAAAAAGTGACGATCGAGAAGGTGATGGCTGCTGCCATGCGGGCCGAACCGGATCTGGCAGCTTTGGTCAAGGGCTTGATCCGACGGTTGTGATCCAGGCATAAAATTGAGCGAAAAACACTGACTGCCGCAATGGAAACCCTTGCCTAAATTCCCGTGAATGAGCCTACTCCAGTGATCTTATCTTACCTTCAAGCGATGCTGTACTTAGGCTTTTATGCCTGGATTCGGCATTGGAACATTTTTTGACGGACTGAAATTTATTCGCTCATTTTCACCTTCCGCGGCTCCCTTTACTTTTGCATCGATTTTTTGCTTACCTTGCCAATTCAGATAAAAGGTTAACTTTTCAGTGCAATGGGAGATTATTTCTGGATTATTGGGGGCGCGATTGGCATTATCACCGTGTTTGTGTTGTTGTATTACATCCCGGTCAGATTGTGGATCATGGCCATTGCCTCCGGAGTGCGGGTTGGGTTGTTTGAGTTGCTGTTTATGAAAATTCGCGGTGTACAACCCCGCATCATTGTTGAATCACTCATCATCTCGACCAAGGCTGGGCTCAACCTTACTGTTAACGATCTAGAGACTCACTATTTGGCCGGGGGCCGAGTGCCATCGGTGGTCAAAGCTTTGATCTCGGCCGACAAAGCCAATATTGCCCTGACTTTCAAACAAGCCGCCGCCATCGACTTGGCGGGTCGCGATGTGTTCGAGGCCGTCCAGATGTCGGTCAACCCCATCGTGATCAACACGCCACCAGTAGCGGCCGTGGCCCAAGACGGGATCCAGCTCATTGCCAAGGCCCGGGTGACGGTTCGGGCCAGCATTGCCCAGTTGGTGGGTGGAGCAAGCGAAGAAACCATTCTGGCCCGGGTGGGCGAAGGGATCGTGACTTCCATCGGCTCCTCACGTTCGCACAAGGAAGTGCTGGAAAACCCCGATAAAATCTCTAAATTGGTGCTTTCCAAGGGTTTGGATGCCGGAACTGCGTTCGAGATCCTCTCCATTGACATTGCCGATATAGATGTGGGCGAAAACGTGGGGGCCAAACTCCAAATCGACCAGGCCAATGCAGACCTAAAAGTGGCCGAAGCCAAGGCCGAGGAGCGGCGGGCCATGGCCGTGGCCGTGGAGCAAGAAATGCGGGCCAAAACCCAATCGGCCCGGGCGCGGGTGATCGAGGCGGAGGCCGAAGTGCCACAGGCCATTGCCGAAGCCTTCCGCAATGGCACCTTTGGGGTGCTGGATTATTATAAAATGCAAAACTTATTGGCCGATACCGAAATGCGCGAATCCATTGCCCAAGGCGGCGCGGTCAAAAAACCCGATAGCGGAAAATCCTAACCGGGCCTGCCCTGTTACTACTTATGTTTTACCGATTCATTGGTGCCATGCCCCGTGCTATCCTCCTCTTCCTGTTGCTCGCGATGGTGGCGTGCACGGGCCCTGCTTCTGAGCAAACAGCCAACAAGGGCCCGGCCCAGTTGGCCAAGAAAGACTTTTTTGCCAAACAGCTACTGGCCGTGGCCGCTCCCGACGAGGTGGGCTTTTCTGGAGCCCGGCTTGCCCGGGTCGACAGCGGGATGCTGCGCTATGTCCAAGCCAAACAGTTGCCGGGGATGGTGGCACTGGTTGCCCGGCGCGGCAAAATTGTTTACCACAAAGCTTTTGGGCAAAGCAACCTGGCCAAAGGGCAAGCCATGCGGCTGGACCATATCTTCCGGATCATGTCCATGTCCAAGGCCATCACCAGCGTGGGCGTGATGCTGCTCTACGAAGAAGGCAAGCTACGGCTCGATGATCCAGTGGCCAAGTACATCCCCGAGTTCAAAAAGCCACAAATCCTCAAGCAGCTCATTTTGACCAAGCGCGACACCAGTTTTCGGGCAGAACCGGCCAAACGCGAAGTGACCATCCGGCACTTGCTCACCCACACGGCGGGCATCACCTATGGCCATCCACTCTACAAGAAGGCCCAGATTCCCGATTTTCATTCGCTCCAAAACGTGACCCTGGCCCAGACCATGCCCAAACTGGCTGCCCTTCCCCGCCTGCACGAACCTGGCGAGCAGTTTACCTATGGCCTAAACACTGATATGCTGGGCTATTTGATCGAACGGGTATCGGGCCAATCGCTGGCCGATTTTTTCCAAAAGCGGATTTTTGCCCCGTTGGGCATGGATGATACTTTCTTTTATGTCCCCGACAACAAAGCGGATCGGTTGGTCGAGTTATATGAACAAAAAGGCGATAGCCTCCTCCCCCACTCCAACCGTCCATTTGCCGATTACCCGGTGCAAGGAGCCAAAACTTACTATTCGGGCGGAGCGGGACTGAGCTCCACGGCCAGCGATTATGCCCATTTTCTGCAAATGCTGCTCAACGGCGGGCGCTACAACGGTAACCAACTGCTCAGCCGCCGCACCATTGAGCTGATGACCACCAACCAGATCGGACCGCTGGAAGTGTGGGACCGCAAAAATAAATTTGGCTTGGGCTTTGAAATTACCGCCACTGGGGGGTGGCATTTGTACCCGCTCTCGCTGGGCACGTATGAATGGGGCGGCATGTACAACACTCATTTTTGGGTCGACCCCAAAGAAGAATTGATCGGAGTGCTGATGACCCAAGTTTGGCCCACCACCCACTGGGGCGTGGGCGAGCAGTTCAAGATCTTGGTCTATCAGGCTCTGACCGACTAAACGGCCCAGCCGCGACCAGCACTTGGCTTCGCACATGACAGAGTGTGCAGGACAACAGCGTATTAGCGCGGTTTTTGCCTACCTTCCCGGCGGATCACGCTGAGCACCAAGCCCCAACCAATTTTGGTTTTTGGCTAACCAAAAACCAAAATTTCTGAAGATCAAGGAGATTCATCTAGTCAATGGCCTCAATCCATGATACTTTGGCCTAAAAAGCCGTAGCCAACCACCAGTGAAATGGCGATTGGCTACGGACTGGGATCGATCCTAAGCTGGAAGCTACTTGCTCAACGACACTATCCACTTGGCTATTTTCGTGGCATCAGCCTTTGGCACTTGGGGCATGGCGGCCATTGGAGTGGCATAATCGGGCCAATTGGCTGGCTCGGGGTTGTAGATCAACTGCACAATCCGCTCCACGCTGTATTTGCGCTTGGCAATCTCGCTGAACGCAGGTCCAACTTGGCGCTTGTCTGCTTGGTGGCAGGCCGTACACGTATGCTTGGCCAGCAATGGTTGGATTTCGGCCAATGTCGGGGCCGCTCCCGTGGGTTTAGCCACCGGCTGGGGGGGCGCAACAGCTTTGGCCACACCAGAACCACCGCGCTTGGTGCTCAATTCAGTTACTGGCAGCGACTGCCCGTCAGGAATATTGTTGAGGGTGTAATAGGCATCGGGGTGGAGCACCGGCAATTTTTCGGCTGCCGACCGCAACCCCGCCACCGACAGTTGGTGGATGTGGTATTGGCGGAGATTGGCCACCACTACCCGTACTTTTAGGCCATCTGCCGATACTTTTACGCCCTTGATTTTCAGGGCTTCCTCGCTAATAGTGGGGCTGCCATAAGCTGCGTGGTATTTATAAACGAACGATCTGCCGCTGTAAGCATCAAGGTTTTCGGCCGAGGTTTTGTCCACAGGCAGCGTAAACTCGATCTCGAAGCCATCGGGCTGCGCTTTTACGGTTTTCATTTCAAAAGGGGTTTTGCCACTCCAAATGAGCCGTTCTAGGCCCGAAGTGGTGGTTCCCGCCGAACCCCAGCCCCGGTTGGTCAGGCCGGCATAAAGGGAGCCGTCGTGCCCCCACGTGAGGCGCAACACGCCCGACTGAAAACCAGACCGGAAGTCAAAAGCCACGCCTTGGTATTCGTCCTTCACTTTTTCCAGCACCACGCGCATGATTTTGCTCTGGCCCTGGTCGCCAACGAACAACTGGCCAGCAAACGGGCCAAACTTGCCTTTGGATTCATCCACTACGATTTCTGCGTTGGAAATGCCCAAGATGCCGTGGGGCAGCCAAACGGCGGGCAGCCTGATTTCAGGGAAGTCCCTTTTGGCCTCGAAGAGCATCAATGGATTTTTTTCGTTTTGAATATTGTCCGGTTTGACAAACTCGCCGTTTTTCTTCACTTGTCGCTTATCCACTTTGGCATAAAACTGGTCTTCGGTCAATTTTACCGGCGAATTGGCGGCTCCAGCCCAGTGCAGCCCGGCGGGGTGGCCAGTGAAACTGCCCTTGGTCACGTGCCAGATCCCGCCCGATCCTATCCAGTCGCCCTGGTTGTCGGTGTAGAAAAATTCGCCCTGATAAATGCCCAACCCGCAGGGGGAGCGCATCCCGGTGGCCCAAGGCTCCATGCGGCCATCGGCAAAAATGCGCATGGTCCAGCCGCGCCAAGGTTGGCGGCTTTCCCCGCGCCACCATTCCTGATCGCCAAAGGCTACGTTGCCGGTCACCATCATGCTGCCATCGGGCAGGAACTTGGGGCCGTAGGAATATTCGTGGTAATGGCCCGAAATAGGCCAGTCGTAGATGGTTTCATACACATCACCCTTGCCATCGCCATTCATGTCCTTGATTTTGGTCAACTCGCCGCGTTGGGCCACAAAGAAGGCATTGTCGCGGAAGGCAAGCCCCAGCGGCTCATGCAGGCCGGAGGCAAAGAGGCTGAAACGCGGGGCGCGGCCCTCGTACATATCGGGGTTCTCCACTACCCACAGATCCCCGCGCCGGGTGCACAATGCCACCCGGCCATCGGGCAGGGTGGTAATGCCGCCCACTTCCAGCAACATTCCCTCCGGAACGGGCAGCGTGGCGATGGTATAATATTGTTTCTCCTGTTGTTCCAATTTTGAACTAACAGTCTGGGCCCAACCCAATTGGACGCTGGCCAACCATAGCCCGGCCAATAATCCATACTTTTGAAGGTTATTTTTCATCTTCCATTTATGATTTACCAAATGATTGAATATTGCACCGACTGAATTCCGAGCGGACAGACCAGTTCGGTCTTGCCATTCACTTGTCGCAGGGTAAAGGTTTGGCCACTGGCCGGGCGGATATAATACGCTTGGTCAACCACATACTCCCCATTGGCCATTGCCTTGATGCTGTTTCCTTCCGCGATTTTGATGAACAAACCGCTATCGGCCTTGCCATCCTTGGCTTTTACGGTGCGCACCCATGCTTTACCGGTTTCGTCGGGCTGCATCATGTCGTCGATTTCAATGCCGTCTTGCGCATACTGAAAAACGGGCAAACCGCTGCCCTCATCGATCCGGTAGCCTTTGTTTTTGAAACCCTCTTTTTCATCGAGTGCAGCCGGGAAAGCGGCACTGGGAGAAGCCAATTTGGCCAGTGCCGGGCCAGCAAAAAGGAACTGGGCAGCACCTTGGGGCCGGAAGGAGCCGTCGCCCCGGTCGTGCCACATGGGGGTGGCATCCACAAAATCGCCACGCCAAACGCAGGCAGGGTTGCCCGTTTTGAGGTCATAGGCAAAATGGAGGCCATTGGTGCCGCCCACGGCAATGGTGTGGGTGAGGCGCTGGCTGCGGTCGCCCTTAAAATCCAGGAAGGCCCGCAGCAACCGGGGCCGCTCCGCTACCTCCACATAAATGGGCGCTACCCGGCCCGAACTTGGCACAAATGAGGTATAGCTGTGCAGTGGCACCGGAAATGACCCATAGTTGAACAAACCGAGCATCTGGGGCCACCAAGGGGTGTTCTTAAAATAGACCAATTCAAAGGGAGTGCTGCCCTTGGCGAGATCCACGTTGATGGGTTTGGCCACTTCGTAGCCAATCCCGGATTCGACGATTTGATCGCCCACTTTCAGGCGAACACCGCCCGTGTAATGAAGGCGCAGGTCGTATTTGCCAGCTTCGGCTACTTCCACATTGCCTTTTAGCACCAAGCCAAACACAGGGTTCAGGCCCTCTATGTCAATGGTCAATTTGGGCAGCACGCCCGACCGGGCCGCTTTGCCGGTCACTGCCTCGGCTTTGTCAAACAGACCATTGAACACTTCATAGCGAATATTGGTAAGTGTCAATTCTTTTTCTTGCAACAACACATACCTGAAATTGCGCAGGGCCACGGGGCCGTGATCGCCCTGGATCTGGATCGGGCCAAAGGCAGCCTCCTTCGGCATTCCGCCCCCGGTGGGCAGCGGGACTTCCACATTCTCGTGGACGCGCACTCCGTTCAGCTCTACATAAACAAAGCGGGCATTGGCCGTTTTGTTGCCCGATGCATCAAAGCGTGGGGCCTGAAACGCGATCTTGACGGTTTGCCAAAGTCCGGGGGCTTTGGCCGCATTGACCCGGGGGGCTTTGCCAGCATATTCGTCAGCGCCCGTGCCCCAATTGCGGTAAATCCCGGCCATGTCACCATAGTTGGGCGATACTTTGCCCCAGCTATCAAATAATTGCACTTCATACCTGTTTTGTAGGTAAATACCCGAGTTGGAGCCTTTGGGCAGCATCACTTCCACTTCCAACTCAATATCACCATGCTCCCAATTGGTCACCAAATTGGTCTTTTGGTCAACAGTGTTGAGGTTGAGCAAGATGCCCGTGCCGGCGACGCTCGTCACGGCGGCGGGTGTGGTGGACGCTAGGCCAACATTGGGATCCATTTGCACGTCGCCCACGATGCGCCAGTTGCCCGCTTGGGACTGGAACGCCGACAGGTCGGTGAGCGGCAACTGCTTGACCCCGCTCCGCTGGGCGAAAAGTGCCCAAGAGCATAGGCTCAGTCCGATGGCAATAACTGTTTTTTTCATTTTCGTTGACTGATTATCTGTTGTAACAAGATAAAGATAATTTTGGCAATTTTTTAGGATTGATTGGCTTGGTTTTCAACGGTTTGTGCGATCTCCGGTCTCAAACCTAAACTGGTAATGTTCCAATGATTGATGAATGCAATGGTTCATCGCCCCAAAACCTGTCCCCATTGGGCCACGGGCTGGTGTGCAAATATAAACCAATGGAACAAGTTACGGCGGGCTGTCCCGATAAATATGCGGTGACGCACGCAGCTATTTTACTACTCAGCTTGGGCATATTGCTCCAGTTGCAAGGTCATCCGGCCTATCCGATCCTCGATCGACTCGGAACTGAGCTGTTCGCGCATCCGATCGACCAGGATCGGGAACGCAAACGGAGTGGGACGGGGCGGGTACTTGATAATGATTTTTTGCGCTTTGATTTGGTGGAGCACCGCCTCGATCTGCTGAAGTTCCAGTTGGAGGTTGAGCACTTCGTTGAACGACTGCTTGACCAACAAATTTTGCGCATCATATTCCAAAAAAACATCAAACAGCAAGCGGGTGGAGGCATACAAATTTTTATGGGTGATGCCCTTGCCCGGATACCCCTGAAACACCAACCCGGCGATGGAGGCAATGTCACGGAATTTGCGCCGGGCCATTTCAGTCTCGTTCAGGCTGGCGGCCACGTCGGCCAGCAAGTTTTCGGTGCTGAACAGATCCAGTTCCAGCGCATCCAACAGGGGGATCGGTTGCTCCGACAACAACTCAAAACCGTAATCGTTCATGGCCAAGGAAAAAGTACTGGCCTGTATTTTTCCCAGCCGATAGGCCACCAATGCCGCCAGCACTTCGTGGGCTCCCCGGCCGGCAAACGTATAAACAAACAGGTGATGGCCTTCTTTAGACTCGAGCATTTCCAAGAGCAGTTCATCGGTGCTGGGCACGGCCGACCAGCGATCTTGCAGATCCAAAATGGGCTGAATGGTTTGCATCTCGATATCAGAGCTGCTAGTCCAGTCCCGTAACTTTTCCCGCAGCAACGTTGATAATTCCGAGGAGAAAAGCATTCTTCCCCCGCCCCAGCGTGGGAGCTGGCCAGCCTTGCGGGTGGTCTTTCGCACTTGGGCCTCCATTTCGTGCATCCGCACAAACTCCAAGTTGCGGCCCGCAAACCAAAACACATCCCCAACATTGAGGCGCGAAATAAACGACTCTTCCACCGTGCCAATGTAACTACCATTGACATATTTGATCTTCACCATCGGATCGCTCACAATGGTGCCGATGCTGAGGCGGTGTTGCTGGGCGATTTTCCGTTTATTGACCCGATAGACCTCAGCCCCGTTTTCTTCGCCGATCTCCACCTTTTTGTATTCATCATAGCTGGCCAAACTGTTGCCCCCGGTGACCACAAAATCGAGGATCCAGCGCCAATCGGGCAGGCTCAATTCCCGGTAAGCGTGGGTGGTTATCACTTCTTGGTAAAGTTTATCGGCCACAAACCCATCTGAAACGGCCAAGGTGACCACGTATTGCACCAACACATCTAGGCAGCCTTGGATCGGCTGGCGGGACTCGATCTGATCATGGGCAATCGCATGGCGCAACGCCGCCCCCTCGATCAGTTCCAAGGCATGGGTGGGCAGGAAATAGATTTTGCTGGAAGCCCCCGGCTGGTGGCCGCTGCGCCCGGCGCGTTGCACAAACCGGCCCGCCCCCTTGGGGCTGCCCACTTGGATCACGGTGTCAACTGGACGAAAATCTACGCCCAAATCCAAACTGGACGTACAAACCACCAGTTTAAGTGTGCCGTTGTGGAGGGCATTTTCCACCCAATTGCGAATTTCATTGTCCAGCGAACCGTGGTGCATCGCCATCCGCCCCGCCAGGTCGGGGGCTTCCTCGAGCAATTTCTGGTACCAAATTTCGGTCATGGCCCGGGTATTGGTAAACAACAGCGTGGTTTGGCTCGCCGCAATAATGGGCAAGATTTTATGGATCAAGTTCAGGCCCAGGTGCCCCGCCCAGGGGAACCGATCCATCGTATCGGGCAGGATCGACACCACGTCAATCTGCTTGGCGATTTGGGCCTTGACAATGGTGGGGGACACGATTAATCCCTTGACAATCAATGGGTGAATGAGCACTTCGGCGGCTTTGGGCAAGTTGCCGATTGTGGCCGAGATGCCCCACACTTTAAGGCTGGGCCGAATGGCCACCAACTTGGAAATGGCCAATTCCATTTGCACCCCGCGTTTTGTGCCGATCAATTCGTGCCATTCATCCACAATGACCGCCTTCAAATCGCCAAATAAATCAGCATATTCTTTGCTGGAAAACAACACGTGCAAACTTTCCGGGGTAGTCACCAAGCATTGCGGCGGTTTTTTTCGCTGCTTTTGCCGTTCCGTACTGCTGGTGTCTCCCGTGCGCAAGCCCACCTGCCACGGGATGGCCAGTTCATCGCATGCGGTTTGCATCGCCATTTGCAAATCTTTGGACAGTGCCCGCAAAGGCGTGATCCACAACACCTGCAACGGCAAGCCCGACCGCTTGGACTGCTGATTTTCCAGCCATTCGGCCAGACAGGGCAACCAAAGGGCATAAGTTTTTCCACTGCCCGTCGGGGCGTTCAGCAGCCCACTTTGTCCCGCCAAGTAGGCGGCCATGCACTCGCGCTGGAAGGGTTGCATCGCCCAGCCTTTGGTCGCAAACCATTGGCCAATTTGCGGAGGGGGCAAGCTTGTCATGAATGAACCTGAAAAATGGGCAATGGTGAACGGGCAAAGTTAGACATAACTTGCCGGATATTGGAAGAAGCGAGGGCGAAGGTTACAAGCACTAGGTTGTTTCAACAACCATACATCCATTAACCACAAAACTGACTTTAAAGGTGTAAAGGCCCTCCTTTTGAGTAGGTGCTGCTGTTCCCACGATGCGCTGTTTTTGTCATTGGATGTCTGTTTGTCTGCCCATTATTACTGCTATTTTTGTTACACTGCCTTGGAGGGTCCCCAAAAACGTGGGCACCAACAAAAGCTTGTCGGGAAACAAATTTTTGACATTGTTTGTATTGACCCAATGGTTGGACCTTGTGGCTCACAATTGCAGATATGGGCATTTTACTTTTATATTGCCAATTAAATAAATCAACCATGAAAACAGTCGTGAGTTATGACGATTTGGACTACAACGGCTTTGAGGCGCGGTACTACTATCAACAAAAACCTTTTACGGGCATTGTTCGCGAGTACCACCTCAATGATATGCTACGTTGCGAAGAATTCTTTGTGGAAGGCAACAAGCATGGCCCAAGCAGGTCTTTTTATGACAACGGGATCCTTGAACGGGAAGCCCATTTGCTCAAGGGGTCAGGGCATGGGCTGTACCGGGAATGGTACAACGATGGGAGGAGGAGGCGCGAAGACATAAAGGAACTTGGCATTATCCTCAGGTCCAAGCACTGGCGGGGCACCGGGGAACAGGACGAAGACTTTGTGTTGACCGAGGCCGACCGCAATTATGGAAGAGTCCTGGCCCGTCGCGAAGGCTATG
>JAYUVL010000084.1:0-7807 GCA_043754075.1 Cytophagales bacterium
AGGGCTTGGACAGCTACCTACAGGAATCTTTTGCTACATCTGGCAAAAAAATCAAATCACTCATTTCCAGTAAATTCATTATCAGGGATATGAACAAGATTGTATGGCAAGCTCTGGCATATTACAGGAATGACAGTGAAATTACTTTTATGGGTTTTAGTGATGTAGTAACACGCTCCCTCAAAAACCTATCAGGGCGCAAGCTACGTGACAACGAGGCGGGAAATTTGAGTAGCAATGATGGTAGTAAAAGTGAAAATAAGGCAGAAGGCAGGGCCAATCTTTATGAAAATCGCTTGGGTGATGTCAAAAAGTTGGTTGCCCAAGAAATCGGGCAAGTCCTTGACATGAACCTACTTATCAAGACAGATACCCGCACAGTAGAAGACCACCTTACTTCATCCACGCCCAATGTCTTAGCCGTAAATGTGGGCTACGGAGCGGTATACCTTGACAATGAAGGGACGGATAACATTAATTATGTACAATCGCCTTATGTAGGTTTGTCTTTTCCAATGGGCAATAGTGCCTTTTCCAGTCGCTTCTGGACCAATTCTTCGCTTTCAGTGGGTGCCTTCATCAATAATTTCAAAGATGTACAAAACAACGAATTGACTGGACCTATTTTTGGCAGACCTTATTATGTAGGCTATGGTTATCGTCTTTTCCGATTTGTACGCCTAAATGCGGGAGCAACATTTTTGGAAGATAAAACTACGCCGAGCAACAATAATGTGTTCAATTCCTTTCAAATCAAACCGTTTGTGGGAATGAGCGTAGAAATAAACCTATGGCTTGGTTTGGGGGACAAAAAGAGATAACGCCATTTCCAGAAGGATGCGCCTAGAAGAAGTACTTTTACTCCGTTGGGGAGTAGCTGCCAAAACCGCGAAGTAATCTAGTTTGAGTCGAAAACGGGTGCAGAACAATCATATTCTGCACCCGTTTTTCTTTTGAATAATTTGGCCGGTCAGGTGGGTGGCCGAGAGGGCTTTTGCACGGGGCGTCACCGCATTTTCATAGGCCCGCCGCACGGGATGCCAAAAAACCTCGTCGGGGCAACTCCCGGGGCGCCGGGGAGGAGGCCGGCAACTGGCGAACGGACCGACGGCGGTGGGTTTGGGCGGCGCAAAATCTTGGTTGCAAACATATCATTTTCAGCGCAAATTGCGGTGCAAGGCCCAAGGTTTCAAAGGTGCTGAATCTCGAGGCCACAAAAGATCGCGAGCCGAAAAACATGAGTTACAAAAACCAAAACACTGTTATGGAAAACTATTGGCTGTCAGTGGCCCAGCGCATCCAAGCCCTGGCCCAAGCCGGACTGACCTATTCGCCGAATGATTATGATTTGGACCGCTATCACCAACTGACCGACATCAGCGTGGAAATCTTGGCGAAGCTGTCCGGTGGTGAACCCGGCCAGATCAAAGACCTCATGACCGCCGATGTGGGCTATCGCACTCCCAAGACGGACGTGCGGGCGGTGGTGTTGCGCGGGGGCAAAGTGCTGCTGGTGCGTGAGCGCGAAGATGGAGCGTGGTCGCTGCCCGGGGGGTGGGCCGATATTGGGCTGTCTCCCCGCGAAAATGTGGAAAAGGAAGTCCGGGAAGAATCGGGATTGTCGGTCCGGGCCATTCGGCTACTGGCAGTCGTTGACAAAAAAATGCACATTCATCCGCCCAGCCCCAACTATGTCTATAAACTCTTTTTCTTGTGCGAAGAAACCGGCGGCACAATGGCCGAAGGCATGGAAACTTTGGGGGTGGGCTTTTTTGGCTTGGACGAACTGCCGCCGCTCTCCGTGGATCGAAACACCGAGGCCCAGGTAAGAATGGTGGTGGGCTTGGCCCAGCAGCCCGCTGCCGTCTATTGCGATTGACCGCAACTGCATGCCGCCGCTCTAAACCAGAAAAAATCCGGCCGCACTTGGTCGGAATCTTTTTTGGGCTGGCCCGGTTGATCGTCCACCAAAGTTGCTAGGGCAAATGAGCCAAACCGGAATTTTTGCCCTGTGCCAACAAAAAAAGTCCAAGGAACGGGATTCCTTGGACTTTGGCCTTGGTTGCCGAATAATGCTTGGTTGGTGGCCTAGGTGGCCCACGCTTTTTGACCGGGCTTCAGGGGCACGCAGCCTTCGTAGCGACCGGGAGTGTGGACATACTCGAGGGCTTGGGTGGCACCGGGCTCCGAGGTGAAATAGCCCGTCAAGGTCAATTCTTTCATCATGAACCAAAAATGGTTGCCCTTGCCGGTTTTGCGGTGTTCCATGCCGGCTTGTTCCACTTTTTTCAATACCGCGATCCGTTGGGCGGGTGCACATTTGACAAAACCCTTTTTGAATTGGGCCATGCTTTCTTTGTCCACCTCGACCAAACCAGCGATGAACTTTTCGCGATCGGCCGGCGAATAACAATCAGTGACTACTGCCGAGACAAAGTTCTGGACCTTGGCATCCTTGGCACCCGGGGTCTTGGTCCGAGGAATGATGGTGTCGGCTATCTCGGTGACCAATTTCAGTTGGTCGGGGTTGAAGGCAGAGTTGCCCGAAAATTCAAAATTTTCCAACGAGGCGGCCAAGGAAGGGATCGAAAGCGTCCCTCCCATTAACAAGGCCACTTTTTGGATTGCATCGCGACGGTTTATCATTGTCAATTTGTTTAAATGTTGGGAAACGCCTACAGTTTTGTTTCTACCAATAACGGCAAAGCTGATCTGGCTCGAAATTAAAGAAATTGGACTTATTTACCGCACAATCACTTGTTTTTTTTATTTTGGCCCCAAATGGCCCCCAGATCCTTCCGGCTTATCCGGCAGTAGGGCCGCCGTTGATTGGCGGGCTATTCATTGGGCGGCATCGTGTTTTCCGGACTGGATGCCCAAAACTCTTCAGGTAAGAGGATCCTCCGTTGCTCGGTAAATAACCATGCCGGGCCATCGGCCAAGCCAAAGGGAGCAGCCTTTTTGGCCACCTTGTGTACTGGTCAAACCGCAAGCGCCCACCTTTGAGAGAGCAGCGTTTTTTTGATCAAAATAGTGCGCCAAAAAATGGCCAACTGCTTGAGATAATGGCAAAGCGATCCTATATTTACACGCAATCCATCTTAGGGTCAAGGTTAATGTAATTTTGACGATTTTAATGGGCAATCGGCTTAATTCCCCCAAGAATTGCTCGGCGGTTCATCTCAAATCAGTTTTGCTGGGGCAGGGCCATTTTTCTTGGCGTGCTGTGGTGCCTAGGCTGCGCTGGTTACGGAGAATAGGCTAGCCAGAGTCCTAAATTAACGAATACTGTAAACTTTCAAAAACAATGAAAATGAAAAAACAACTACCATTCAACTTTATTGGGGCATGGAGCTTATTGCTCGCCACCAGTTTATCCGGGCCAGTTTTTGCCGACCACTTGGCCCCCAAGGATTTTTTGACCGAGAAGCTGCCCCTGGAACGGCGGGAAACTCCGATCAAAGGGAAAATCGTATCGGTATCGGGTGAGGCCCTGCTCGGCGTAACCATTGTGATCAAAGGCACCAGCAAGGGCACCACCAGCGACGCCGAAGGCAATTTTTCCATCAATGCTGACAAAGGGCAAGTGCTCATCTTTTCGTTTATCGGTTATAACAGCCGGGAAATTACCGTGGGTGATGACACCACCCTCAGCGTTACCCTAGAAGATGCGGCCAAAGAGTTGGAGGAATTTGTGATGGTGGGCTCCCGCTCGGCCAAGCCCCGCACCGACGTGGAACGTCCTGCCCCCGTGGACGTGCTCACGGCCAAAGAATTGCAAAACACGGGGCAAGTAGATTTGGGTCAAATGTTGCAGTTTACCTCGCCCTCTTTCAACTCCTCCAAAAATGGGATCAATGGAGTGGCCAACTATGCCGATCCGGCCACTTTGCGGGGGATGTCGCCCGATCAAGTGTTGGTGCTCATCGATGGCAAGCGGCGCCACCAGTTTTCGGCCCTCAATCTCAACATCACGATCGGTAAGGGAACGGTGGTCACGGACATGAACAGCATTCCTTCGCTGGCCACCGATCGGTTGGAAATTTTACGGGACGGGGCCGCCGCCCAATACGGTTCCGATGCTATTGCGGGCATTATCAACGTGGGGCTGAACAAAAGTGTGGGCAAGGGGACATTTAAGACCCAATATGGCATTACCTCCAAAGGCGACGGGGCTTCTTATTTGGCTGCGGCGAACTACGGCGTCAAATTGGGCAAGGAAAAAAGCTATTTGAACATGACCCTGCACTACCAGTACGCGGAGGGCACAGATCGTTCCGATCCTTTCAATGGCAATATTTACTCGGCAAATGCCGCCGCCGAAGCCGCCGCCCGCACCACCCGGGGCGTTTACCCGACCACGGGCGAGTTCAGGGTTTCCGAATACGGCAGCAACCAGACCGAGGCCTACCAAACTTTTGTGAACGTGGGCTACCCCATCAATGACCGCTGGTCTTTGTATGGCTTTGGCGGTTTTTCCCAAAAAAACATCCGCGCTTTTGGCTTTTTTCGCAATGCCATCCCCACCAATCCCAATTCCAATGTAGATATTTTCCCCGATGGTTACTCGCCAGTCCTCCCCGGCAAAACGCTGGACTATTCGGGCGTGGTGGGCATCAAAAGGCAAATGGCCAATGAATGGAACATTGATTTCAGTACCGGCTATGGCTATAACTTGCTGGACCTGAATGCCAACAATACTTCCAACCCATCAATGGGCGCGAGCTCGCCCAAGGATTTTTATGTAGGCAGAAATGCGTTTGGCCAAAGCACCACCGAACTGAACTTTTCCAAAAACTTTGATGGATTCCTCAATACCAAGTCGTTCAATGTGGCGTTGGGCAGCCAATTCAGGATTGATCAATTCATTTTGAAGCAAGGCGACCGGAACTCGTGGTTTGTGGGCGACCTGGCCCGCACTAGGGGAAAGGCCCCGGGATCAAGCGGCCGGCCGGGCATCGCCCCCGATGATGAAACCAATGCCACCCGCACGAACATTGGCGTTTATGCCGATATTGAGACCGATATCACCAATAAACTGCTGGTGGCCACCGCCCTGCGCTACGAAAACTACAGCGATTTCGGCAGCAATTTATCGGGAAAATTGGCCACCCGTTTAAAATTGACCGAGCAATTGTCGGTCCGGGGCTCCATCAACCGGGGCTTTCGGGCGCCTTCGTTGCAGCAGATCTACAACAGCGTCACCACTTCGGCCGTGCAAGCCGGGGAAATCCGCCAAACCAAACAGTTGCGCAGCGATGAGCCCCGCCTTGCCCAGATCGGCATCGGCAACCCCAAACCCGAAACGTCGTGGAACTATAATTTGGGGGTTACAGCCAATCTAAACGACAAACTGTTGGTCACTTTGGATGCTTACCAAATAGACATCGCCGACCGGATCATCGTTTCTGAACCCTTGATTGTCAATAACATCGCCGCTCTGAGGCCCTTGTTTCCCGGCATCCAAGAAATTTCTTTTTTCACCAACCAGATCAGCACCCGCACCCAAGGCATCGACTTGGTGACCACTTTCAAGCACGAATTCAACGAAAACAACGGCCTCACGGCCAGTTTGGCCCTCACCCTCAACAAAACGGTGATTGATAAAATAGGTGCCACGCCCGCCCAATTACAAGAAGGAACGCGCCAGAGCATTGCCCTGATCGATACCATCAGCATTTCGTTGATCGAGACCAGCCAGCCCCGCAACAAGGTGCTGCTCTCACTTGGCTACCAGTGGAAAAAGCTGAATTTTACCATTAGGACTACCTACTTTGGCGAGGTGACGGCTTGGGAAAAACCCGCCAACCTACCGCACCGCAAGCAAGTGTTTTCTGGCAGAACTTTAACCGATGTGGTAGTCAACTACAACATCGGCAAGATGTTCATGGTCACTTTGGGTGCCAACAACGTGTTCGATGTTTACCCCGACAAGGTTTTTGCCAACTATGCTTCTTATTTCAATGGCCAAACGCCTTACACCCGCAACGCCAACCAGTTTGGCTTTAACGGAGCGTTCTACTACGCGAACGTAACGTTTACTTTTTAGTGCAAAACATCCTTTTCCTGGCGGTTTGCATCTCAATGGGCATCCTCTTGAAAAAATACAAAATTTTCAAGAGTGATGCCCATTTGGTGGTGAGCAACCTGATCCTCTACCTCTGTTTGCCCGCCACCACTTTACTTTATGCTTCGGAAACCAAATTTGAAAGTGTTTACGCCTTGCCCATTTTGATGCCCTGGCTTTTGTACCTATTTGGCTTTCTGTTTTTTAGAACGGTTGGGCAGTTCACCAAAATGCACCGGCACAGTGAAGGAGTGCTGATCATGACGGGCAGTATTCCGAGCATTTCTTTTGTGGGTTTCCCCATTTTCGAGCTGTTTTATGGGGCTGAGGGTTTGCACGTGGGGGTGTTGATGAGCCAAGCCGGTTCGTTTTTGGTTTGTGCCACGTTGGGGGTCATCACCGCTGCGTACTATGCGGCCGAAAAGCCCTCGTTCAAGGAAATAGCCATCAGTGTGTTCAAATTTCCGGTATTTCTGGCTTTTCTCATTGCGGTGCTGATGAACCTGAACGATGTAAAGTTTACTCCAGTGTTGGCCGAACTCCTAAAAAAACTGGCTGCACCGTTTAGCTTCTTGGCCATGCTGTCCATTGGTCTGCAAATCGAGTTTCCTAAAAAAAGTGCCATTTTTACCCAATTGTTTTGGGGGTTGATTTTTAAGTTGGTATTATCGCCATTGCTTGTTTTTGTTTTATTTGTGATAGTTTTAGAGCAAAAGGGAAGTGTGGCAGAAATCTGTTTGCTGGGGGCGGCTTTGGGGCCCATGAACACCGCCGCCATCGTAGCCAGTAAGCATGGCCTCAACCCGCCACTGGCCTCGGCCATGGTCGGAATCGGCATCCCTATTTCGCTGGTAACTGTTCTTATTTTGTATTTTATCATCCATTAACCCAGTGAGCATGGCCCCCCCAGTCAATGGATCGGCCAACACAGTCAGGAAAAACCAATATGAAAAAAATATTTACCAATCTCACTTTCTGGGTATTGACCGCCATTACCCTGGGCATTCTTTTGGGGCATTTTAGACCCGATCTGGCCCTTTATCCCCTCCTCGACGCCCCGATCAAGGGCAAGTTTTTGGGACAAGAACTGGAAATCGGGGCTACGCTCAGCGAGTTTTTAGGCAAGACCTTTATTAGTGTCGTTAAGCTGTTCATTAACCCCATCATTTTTCTCACCATTACCGTCGGGATTGTCAGCATGGGCAACCTGAAGAAAGTGGGCAAAGTGGGGGCCAAAGCCTTGCTTTACTTTGAGGTGGTCACTACGGCCGCCCTGTTCATCGGAGTGTTGGTGGCCAATGTGATCCGCCCCGGCGATGGCGTAACCACGGAAAACATCCAAGGCGGCGATATTTCCAAATACACCAAAGCCGAGGCGTTTAGCTGGTGGAAATTTTTTATGGACAACTCGACCCTCCAAGTACTGGCCATCGCCATTTTGCTGGGGGTAGCCCTGAGCAATTACCGGGGCCGGCAAAAGGTATTGGATTTCTTGGCCCCCATTTCCAAAAAAGTATTTTGGGCGTTGCACAAAGTCATGTTGCTGGCCCCGGTCGGAGCCTTTGGCGGCATGGCATTCACGATTGGCAAATATGGCATCAAAACGCTGTTTCCCTTGGCCAAACTCATGGGAACGGTGTATATCACCATGGCATTGTTCGTATTTGTGGTATTGTGGTACATTTTGCGCACTTGCCAGATCCGGTTGTTGGATTTTTTGAAATACATCCGGGAGGAATT
>JAYUVL010000085.1:0-6582 GCA_043754075.1 Cytophagales bacterium
GCCCTTGGCAAGCGGGCGATTGGTTTGTTCCCACCGGGATGCAGGGCAAAAAAGCCCCAAGCTCGGGAAGTGTGGGAGAATAAAATAATCGCTAAAAAAACAAATATGCTTCTTTTCATGTGGTAAGCTGGTTGACTTTCTGCAAAGGTAAGGCTAGTTACCACTGATTGTTGCGAGCGGTAATCAATTATCCAGCTGTTCAGACCAACTGCCATGAGGTGATAGGGCAACCTCAGTTTAACAATTGACCAAGGGTCAACACTGTGCCCCCGGTTGCCCGAAACCGTTCATCGGCCCGGTAGCCCACCACACCGGCAATATCTGGGCCCGAGCACAGCACCCAAACCCGACCTTTTAAGTTGCGGGGAACTTTGTGGTCATTCAAAAAATCACTGATTCTCTTTTTGCCCTGCATCCCGGTGGGAACAAACCAATCGCCCGCTTGCCAAGGGCGCAGCACCAACGGAAACCGCAGCTTGTCGTAGGCCAACTGGAGGAGGGCCGGGCTGGGGGGCTCGGGAGCTGCCAGCCGGCGAATTTCTAGCGGGGGCAGCCCCAGTGTGCAGACGGTAAGTCGGCCCGATGCAACCAGTGCTTCCTGTTCGATGCTGATGGGCTGACCAGCCGGCCGATCCCGGTTGGTAATCACCAAGGATTGCCGATCGATGACCAGCCAGTGGCTGGCCGACAAAAATTCCTTGCCCGCCACTTGATCCAATTGGGCAAAGATGAGCTTGGTTTGGTAGTAATTAAAGTCAAATTCTTGGAGCAAATAAAATAGCTTGATCGTGGGTTCGGGTACAAGTTTCAACTTGGGAATTGACAAGTAAAAAACGTCGTCAACTTGCGTCAATACTTGCGCCCGAAATTCTTGTACGGCCAGGGCAAATACCCGCTCCACTGCCGCAATCTTCTCGATCGATTGGCCGAAGGTTTTCTCCAGCTGTGGATTGAGCTGCCGGAGCACCGGAACCACCCGGTGGCGGATCAAATTGCGGGCATACTTATCGGAGGCATTGGAACTGTCCTCGCGCCACACCAGGGCCTGTTCGTCGGCATACTGCGCAATCTCGGCGCGGGTCAGGCAGATCAGGGGCCGGGCCAGGTAACCGTTCAGTGGCCGGATTCCGTGCAGCCCCGCTAGGCCCGTGCCCTTGGTCCAGTGATAAAGCACGGTTTCCAGTTCGTCGTTTTGGTGGTGGGCCGTCACGATCCTAGCACACCCCTGCGCTTGGCGCACTTGCTCAAACCAAGCATAGCGCAACTGGCGGGCCGCCATTTGCAGGGAAATTTTTTCGGTTTTGGCCAACTGGGCGGCCGCAAGCTGCTGCACGTGGCACGCCACCCCCAGTGCCAAGGCCAACTGCCGCACAAAAGCTTCATCGCCTTCCGACTCCGCGCCCCGCAGCCCAAAGTTGACGTGGGCAATGGCAAACGGCTGGCCCAACTGATGGAGCAGGTGGGCCAGCACTACCGAGTCCATCCCCCCGCTCACAGCCAGCAACAGCCGATCGGTGGGGGCAAACAATTGGTGCTGGGCAATATAGCCGTTTAATTTAGAGATGACCGACACAATAAAGCTGGGCTAGACCTATAAGTACAAATCACTTATCACTCCAAAAATACGCCACTGTGGTTGATTGACGACCCCTTGAGCAGCCTTTTGGCAACACAATTCTTTTTTTGCCAAAAACTGCCAAGATTCGTTGCCTAACCTTAATCAATCCTGTTGAGGCAGGTTTCAAGCTCAACTACTTGCTGGTGAACCATTTGTAAACCATGGCCAGTTTTGTGGTAAGAAAATGCTCCCAATTTTCTTCCTACACCCATACCCAGCCACTCCCACTTGGTCTCGTCAACAAAAAAAATCATCAAAGCGCGGATCCCGTTGCCACCGACAATTGCCAATCCTTCCCTACCTTTGTCCCCTTCAAGCCAATGCAGATATGGTGCTGACCGTCAAGCAAACTGATTACCTAAATATTGGCCTCATCTTGCTCGCTTTTGGAGCGGCCATTTATTTGCCCTTTGAACTTTTCCTGTTTTCTTATGCCGTGCTGGGCCCCCTGCACTACCTTACCGAAATCAATTGGCTGGACGATCGGGGCTATTTTTTGGCCCAAAAACGTGATGTTCGCTGGCTCATTGGCCTAACGGGCCTCATTTTTTTGCCCAGTATTTTTTTCCAACTTTTTCAAACGGATCTGTTTGGCAGTTTACACTTTATCCTGCCCAAAATGTGGGCCGGCTGGACCAGCAAAATGCTCCAGCAACTCTTTAGTGGCTTGGTGGGCCTCACATTTGCCGTATCGCTGGTGCTGGCACTCATCCGCGAACGACCCAAAAAATATATTTGGCTGGCCGGATTTACCGGTTTTGTTTTCCTTTTACAGATCTGGATGCCTGCCTATTTTGGTTTCTTCACCCTTATGTTGCCCTCCATCATCCACGTGAGTGTGTTCACCGCACTGTTTATGCTAGCGGGTACCCTGCGCCAAGGAATATTTTCCGGCTACCTTGCCCTACTCGTTTATCTGCTCTGCATTGCTTTGCTCCTTTTGCCGGTGATTGACTTTGGGCATTACCAAGCGAGTCAGTATGCCCAACAAAGTTTCGGCAGCAGTGGCTTTCCCCCAATCAACCAAGCGCTCTACTGGTTCTGGGGGGCTGGCCCCGACCTCCCGCTGTTCACCTCGACGCTAGCCCTGCGGGTGCAGGCACTTATCGCTTTTGTTTACACTTACCACTACCTCAATTGGTTTGCCAAAACGGGGGTCATTGGGTGGCACAAAATGCCCAAAGGTCAACTTTGGTTGACGGTGGGGCTTTGGCTGGCGGCGTTGGGCTTGTATGCTTATAGTTATGCCCTAGGGCTGGCGGTACTGGCCTTTATGAGCTTTTTGCACGTGGTGTTGGAATTTCCCCTCAATCATAAAATTATTTTGCAGATATTCATCTCATTGAGCAAAAAAATCGGTCTTTCCTCCTCCAAATGACCTGCCGGGACAATGTGTCCACCGGCGCAAACAACTTTTCGCCACACTAGGTTTGTGCTGTATGGAAAAGATCATTGTTTGGTTTCGCAACGACCTCCGCCTCCACGATAACGAGGCACTGTACAAAGCTTCCCTGCGCACCAAGGACCTGATTCCGGTCTATTGCCTGGATCCGCGCTGGTTTGCCGATGTTGAGATTGGCCTGCCCAAGACCGGGGCCTTCCGGGCCAAATTTTTGCTGGAATCTTTGGCCGATCTGCGGCAAAACCTCCAGAAAATCAACAGCAATCTTGTGATCAAAATAGGCAAGCCCGAAGAGATCATTCCCCAATTACACGCCCAAGTACAGGCCACCGCAGTTTACACCACCCAAGAAGTGGCCAGCGAAGAGCGGCAGGCCGAAGAGCGGCTCGCATCTGCTTTGGCCAAGCAAGCGTGCGGGTTAACCACTTTTTGGCAATCGACGCTCTATCATTTGGACGATCTGCCGTTTCCACTCAAAATGCTGCCCGATATTTTCACCGAGTTTCGCAAATCGGTAGAACGGGGCACCCGCATACGCGCCCCATTCCCGAGCCCCGGCCAACTGTTGCCCACTGATTTGCCCAGTGATCCTTTGCCCAGTTTGACCGATCTTGGTCTTACCGAGCCAGCGCCGGCTAATGGGGCCGTGCTGGCATTTGCCGGGGGCGAAACGGCGGGGTTGGCCCGGCTCCAGCAGTATTTTTGGCAACAAGACTTGCTCAAGGTTTACAAAGAAACCCGCAATGGGCTGCTGGGCGCTGATTATTCTTCCAAATTCTCGGCTTGGCTGGCCTTGGGCTGCCTTTCCCCACGCCTGATATACGAGGAGATCCAAAAGTACGAGCGCCAGCGGGTCAAAAACGAATCGACTTATTGGCTCATCTTTGAGTTGATCTGGCGGGATTACTTCCGTTTTGTGGCCAAGAAGTTTGGCCACCGGCTCTTTTTGCCCGGTGGCATCAAAAATGACCAAACGCTGGATCTGCACCAAAACCAGAAATTGTTTACCAAATGGGTGAATGGTCAAACCGGGATCCCGTTCATTGATGCCAATATGGTGGAACTGGCCCAAACGGGCTTTATGTCCAACCGGGGACGGCAAAATGTCGCGAGTTTTTTGGTCAAAGATCTCAAGGTGGACTGGCGTTGGGGCGCCATGTATTTCGAATCGATGCTGATCGATTACGATGTGTGCAGCAACTGGGGCAACTGGAACTATGTGGCCGGAGTAGGCAATGACCCGCGCGAAAACCGCTATTTCAACATCTTGCGGCAGGCCAAACAGTATGATCCGAAGGGTGAGTACGTTAAGCACTGGTTGCCAGTACTCAAGCAAGTGCCCGCCTCTATGGTGCAAGCAGTCGGCGATTTGAGCAAGGCCGATTTGGATCGGTATGGCATCCGCTTGGGTGGCAATTATCCTCACCCAATGGTGCGAAACGACAAGTGGCTGGCAGCACACTAAAGTAAACGCCCCAGATTTCGGTCTGGGGCGTTTGTGAATACAATTAAAATGTTTCCCATAAAAGCGCATTGGCAAAACAACCAAGTTGCCACTGAAGATCCAGACCACTTTGCTCACCTAGAGGGCGGGCACTAGTTCATACTGAAGCGTGGGCTCGGTCTTGTCCACAGTGCGGGGCACCTTCCAACTAATAGTGACAGCCTGATCGGTAATAGTACCCACTATGTTGATCGTGATTTCAGCAGTGGCATTGCCCCGATCCAGTGTAATTTGAGTGTTGGTGGCATTCAAAGCCCACGTACCCGCATTGGTGGGGCTGAGGTTGGGGCGCGGCGCATTGCCCGGAACAACGGTGTAGTTGGTTGGGTTCTGTTCATTCCGCTGAAAAGTGATCCGGAACGCGCTGTAATTGGTATTGTTGTCGGCTTGGCCGTTGATGGTGGCCCGGCTCACCCTCCACGCCCGCGATAGCAATTCCACCGGAGTTGGCTCGGGTGCTTTTGGCTTGCAAGATGCCACTAGCCCGATCAAGGCCAAGAAAATTACAAAAGGCTGGTTTCTAAATAGTTTCATACTTGATAGATTTACGGGTTCTAAATTATTAAATATCGCTGTAAGGACAAAATTAACCCAAGGAAGTTTAATTAATGCAAAACAATCCTACTTTTTTAGATCGGCAATATTGATAATTTCTTCGCAATCGGCATACTCATGTTGTTGGTTTGAGCATATAATAATCAACTTGTGCGTTGTTCGTTTCATTTCGTCCAAATACCATTGGGTGTTGGCTTGGTCGAAGTTGGCGGTGGGCTCGTCGAGGAACAATACTTGGCAATCGGTATAGAGGGCCAACCCCAGCTTTACTTTTTGCTTCATCCCGGAAGAAAACTGGCTGAGCGGCCGGTCGGCCACCTTTTCGAACCCCAAGATGGTCACCAGATCGGCGGCACTGGCGCGCAACGGCTTGAAACGCTGATGGAACGCAATGGCCTCGGCCAAGGTAAATTCCTCAATCAGATCCAGGTACGGCGCAACGTAGGCAATGTGCCGAAAAAAAGCGTCCACCTCAATCGGCTGGCCAAGCAACGAATAAGTGAGTTTACCAGCAGAAGCAGGCAAGTTTCCGGCCAAAATTTTAAGCAAAGTTGACTTTCCGCTCCCATTGTGCCCCGTAATGGCATATCGTTTTCCTGGCCTAAATTCCATCTCCAAATGACGGAACACCCACTCGTTGCCAAATTTTTTTCCTACGTCTTCGGTCTTGATGGTCACAAACTGTATGCGAGAAATAAAAACAAAATAATCTGTATTTGACAGGCGTTTCAGCGGGCCTCCGCTCGCCAGTTTGAGCACGGCTACGCGGTCGCGGTGCGGGCCAATTGCCAGTCGTTGAGCTTTTTGTCCATCACCGCAAACCACAAAGGGGGCACCAATGCCATCAAAATCATGGCCGGATAGCCAGCGGGCAACTGCGGGCTTTCGGGCAAGTGGCGCAGCACTTGGTAGCGGCGGTGGGCATTGGCGTGGTGATCGGAATGCCGCTGCAATTGAAACAAAAAGAAATTGCTGACCAATTGGTTGGCATTCCACGAATGCAAAGTATTGACCCGCTCATATTTGCCCGGGGCCAATTCTCGCCGGGTGATGCCATAGTGTTCAATGTAATTAACCGCCTCCAACAAGCTGAAAGCCAATACACTTTGCCCGAAGAAGAAAAGGGGCACCTCCCACTGCCACGAACCGTGGCCAATGCTCAACAAAGCCGTCAGTAGGACACAAAACCCGATGGGCAGCAGGATGTACCAAATCATCGCGTTTTGCCACGACCACACCGGCAGCCCCTTTTTGTGCAAACGATCCACTTCCAGTTGCCAAGCGTTCTGGAAGCCACCCGTGACTGTCCGCCACCAAAAGGCATAAAAACTTTCACCCCGGCGGCTGGTTGCCGGGTCTTTGGGCGTGCCCACGTGTACATGATGGCCTTTGTTGTGCTCGATGTAAAAGTGCATGTAGCTCACCGTC
This sequence comes from Cytophagales bacterium, assembly GCA_043754075.1. Classification (GTDB taxonomy): domain Bacteria; phylum Bacteroidota; class Bacteroidia; order Cytophagales; family Thermoflexibacteraceae; genus JALONO01. Next base: position 6,508 of record JAYUVL010000085.1, read on the forward strand.
ATCAGCAACAGTTGGGCATAAAACCGCTCGATGGCTGGTTTCTTGTGCCCCAGTTCATGGGCCACTGTGATGCCC
>JAYUVL010000086.1:0-14231 GCA_043754075.1 Cytophagales bacterium
CCAATTTCTTGGCCGCCCTAAAATTTGTGGCTTGGGACGCTTTTTTTGACTACCAAGGCTCGCCCAACTACAACCATGTGCTGTGGTCCATCGAGGCCGAAATGTACGGATCCTTTTTCTGTTTTGCCCTTTTTGGGATTTTGGGCCAATCGCCCCGCCGTTTTCTGATCTACGCCCTGATTCCGGTTGGGCTGATATGGCTCAAAATGACTTGGTTGCTCTGTTTTTTGGTTGGTTTTGTGCTTTGCGACTATGACCACCTGCCATCTTCCACCACGGGACTGTTGGGACTGTTGAAGAAAGTGGAAAAAACGGTTTTTTCTTATCCCAAATGGGGAACCGCTTTTTTTGTTGGATTCATTGTTTGGGGAAAATTCTCTTTGTACATGAGTGGCCTGATCGCCGATCCGGCCAATCTGGTGGTGGCGGCGATCATCGTGTATCTCACTATCCGGTTGGTGCCCGTACACGCGTTCCTTTCGGGCAGGGTCATGGCTTGGTTGGGCAAAATATCATTCAGCCTCTACCTGGTCCACTTGCCCATTATTTGTTCGTTGGGCTGCTGGTTATTTCTGCATGGTTGGCCAACTGGATGGGCGGGCCCAATAGCTTGTGGGGTCACCTTGGTCACCAGTTTGGGGGCGGCTGTCATTTTTCAGCGGCTGGTCGATGCCCCCTCGGTGCGATTGGCCAACACCATTGGCCGTTATTTTGCTCCCCGGCCACCCATTGGCCCCACTTCTCAGGGTTGAAATGCTTTTTGCCTTGGCTTTTCTTTGGTTACGCCCTATTTTTACGCCCTTTGAAACCATAAAGCGAGCAATGAAGGTATGGAAATTTGGCGGCACTTCGGTGGGAACCGCCCAGCGCATCAAGAATTTGCCCCAGTTGATCAACAACGGCGAGCCTAAAATCGTCGTACTTTCAGCCATGTCGGGCACCACCAATGCCCTCGTCAAAATCGGGGAGAAACTCTATGCCAAGGAAACCACCGAGGGCGAGCTGCTCATCGATGAGCTGGAAACCAAATACCATGCGGTGATCCACGAGTTGTTCAGCACCGAAACGGCCAAAGCCAAGGCCACCGTTTTTGTGGAAGAGCAGATGGGGCTCATGCGGGCATTCACCAAGAAGCGATTCAACCTGCGCCGGGAAAAGGAATTGTTGGCCGAGGGCGAGATCCTTTCCACGCATTTGGTGCAATTTTACCTGGAGGAAATCCACGTGGCGTCCACGCTGCTCAACGCGCTCGACTTCATGGTCATAGACGACAATGATGAACCCGATCTGGACTATATTGCCAAGCACTTGAAAGCAGAGCTGGCCAAGCACCCTCAGCAGCAACTTTTCTTGACCCAAGGTTACATTTGCCTCAATCCGGACGGCGAAGTGGACAACCTCAAGCGGGGTGGTAGCGACTACACCGCGTCTTTGATCGGAGCGGCCATTATGGCGGAGGAAGTGCAGATCTGGACCGATATCGATGGGATGCACAACAATGACCCCCGGGTGGTGGATCGCACCCAGCCCGTGGCCGAGTTGACTTTTGACGAGGCCGCGGAGTTGGCCTATTTTGGGGCCAAAATCCTCCACCCGCAGAGCGTGAACCCGGCCCGGCTCAAAAAAATCCCCGTGCGCCTGCTTAATACCATGGCCCCCGAAATGCCAGGAACGGTTATCCATGAACAAACTTCGGGCGTGGGGGTAAAGGCGATCGCGGCCAAGGATGGCATTACGGCGGTCAAAATCCAATCGGGCCGAATGCTGCTGGCCTACGGGTTCCTCAAACGGCTATTTGAAGTGTTTGAAAAATACAAAACCCCGATTGACATGGTGACCACCTCCGAAGTGGGCGTTTCGGTCACGATCGATCAAGTGAGCCATTTGGATGCGATTGTCAAAGAATTGAGCGAGTTCAGCCTCGTCGAAGTGGATACCGACCAAACCATTGTGTGCATAGTGGGCAACCTGGCCAGTGGCAGCCATGATTATTTGGCCCAGATTTTTGCCGCGCTTCAGGGGATTCCCGTGCGGATGGTTTCTTACGGGGGCAGCCCCAACAATGTATCGATTTTGGTGAACACCCAACACAAGGTGCCAGTGCTCCGAGCGCTCAATAAAGGATTGTTTGCGTTGTAAAATCCCGGTGCGGTAGGGTTTTTTGGATTTTTTTGCCCAAATTAGTGGTTAATCAAGAAACTTATGAAATGCCTTGTTGGCTTTTGGTTTGCTCTAATGACAGGGCCATTGTATGCCCAACTGATCACCGAGCACCCAAAAATCGAGTACAAACTCTCGCCCGAGACCAGCCTCCAGCGGGTGGAAATCACTCAAAAATACACCATCATCCATTGCGCGTTCTTGAAGAGCTCCTCGGCACTGGATAAATTGTTTTTTCTCGATAAAAGGCTAATGCCCCCCGACAGCATTTATATCCTGATTGGGCGGGACACCCGTCTCATCGATCGTCAGACCCGCCAAGGGTACCGACTGCTCAAAGCGGTTGGCATTCCCATCATTGGGGGGGACTCGGCGGTTCGACGGTATGCCAACACCCTGCCATTGTCGGTACCGCTCAACAAAAAGGTCACTTATAGCCTGTATTTCGAAAAACTACCTCCCGGTGTCACCTTGATCGATCTGGTGGAGCCGCCCCTGGATGGGTTCAGCAGTCCGTTTAGTTTTTTGGGGATCAAGATCAACAACCCACCGCTGGAAAAACCCGCCCAAGAAAAGCCCGTGGCCAAGAAAGAACCGCCCGTGGTCAGCGAAAAACCCGTCAAAGAGGGCCCAACTACCCAAAAAGCCACCAAGCCAATTGCGAAAGAGCCCGACAATGTTGCATTGACCAAAACGGATACCCTGGCCAAACCCGTGACTAGCCTAACTGGCAAGTCCTTGAACGAAGGGGAAACCCTCCGGTTGGAGAACCTCACCTTCGCGCAGGGAAAATATGAATTATTGCCCAGCTCTTTTGCCGAGCTGGATCAGCTTGCCGAAATGATGAGCAACCGGCCTAGCATGGAAATTTTGCTCGAGGGCCACACAGACAATATTGGCAGCCCAGTGGAAAACATGAAACTGTCGCAAGACCGGGTCCGGGCCGTCAAAACCTACCTGACCCAAAAGAAGATCGCCGCCGACCGGATCCAAACCAAGGCCTACGGGAGCACCAAGCCCCTAGTGGTGAATGGATCGCCGGAGCAGCGCAAGGCCAACCGACGGGTGGAACTCAAAGTGTTGAAAAAGTAAAGGGTCCTAGATCAGCTTGACGGCCCCGAAATGCCCTTCGTTGGTTTTGTCCCACACAATGGCAATGGTTTGGCCGGTGCTCAATTTGACAATGATCAGGTTGTACGTTTTTCCGAGTGATACGGTGTAGCCCACGCAGCCGGCCGTGGGAGCTACGTCGCCCAGTGCTTCGGCAGAGATCCCCTTGAGCAAGTTGCCAACCCCGCCCAGGCAGTTTACATTGGGCGACATTTTGCTGAAGAAAATGTTTTCCTTCAAATTGTTGATGGTTTGCTTGATTTCGGGCTGTTCAAGGTAAGCCAATGCGTTGCTGTCCTCCAAGTTGCGGAATTGGACCTCGAGCCGGCGGGTTTCTTTCGCTGCTTCGCTGCCGCGCTGCTCCTCCATAATTTGCATATCAGTGTTGAGCAGCCCCCAGTTTTTGCCGATCAAAATTTGTAGTTTACGCCGTTTCTGCATTTCGGGGTGGGTGCGTTCCACCATTTCGCGCTCAAGGTACACAATCAGGCAGCAGGCCTTGAGCCGGAGCGAATCCAAATCGCGCAGGCGGACTTTCATGGCTTGATAGTAGGTCTTGTCGCGCAATTTGGCCAATCGGCGTTCCCGGCGATCCACCTCGCGCCGAATGATCTCCTGCCGTTTATCGGGCGAGGTAATGCTTTGGTTGATCGCCAGCGTGTCGTAGCGACTGGTTCCAAACTGGGCCAATACTTGCTCCGGGGTATAATCGGGCACCACGGGGGGGCAGATACACTTTTCGGTCTTTTTGCGGGCGCTGTCTTGGCCGCCGCCCTCGGGCTGGGGCGTGTCCAATACCACTCTGGCCCGCATTTCGGGTAGGCTGCCCCCGGCAAAGCGATCGGTGGGCCGGCCGGCCGGTTTGGCCTCCCAGAGCAGTAAACTGATCAACAGGCCCAAAATGGGCAACAAAAAATCTTTCATGGACAAATGGATAAAGTTCAAGCAACACTGTTGTATGCAGTAAAAAAAGTGCCATATTCATTTCAAAATCAAGTTTTATTGCGAACTTCGGCCATTTAACCGAGGTGATGCAAAACGAAGACCATCCTTTCTACAATGCAGAGATTAAGCCAGCTTTGGTCGTGATCAACATTCTGCTGGGTTTGCTGCTGCCCTTCATGCTGGTGATTGGCCTGCTGGCCGTAGTGGTGAAACCGATGCAATTGGCGTTTTTGCCCTCCGCCACTTGGCATGGAACACTAGTGGTCACGGTGGCGGCGGTGGGTTTTCCGGGACTGATCGCTTGGTCGTTGTTTGCCACTTGGCGGCATTACCGTCGCGAGGAATACAAGCGGGCTTTTTGGGTCAGCCTCTCGCCCATTTTGTTTGCCGGCGTGATGATCCTGCTCTTCGGCGTGGTTTTTTTGGTCGATACCGCGATCTTGATTTTTCGGGCATTTTAAACTTCTCCGCTGGTCGGCGCCAGCGGAGAGGTTTGGTGAGCAAAAAAGTATTCACCAAAAAAGCTTGTTTTTGAGCCGAAAATCCGCCCAAAAACAAGCTTTTTTGCAAAAAAACAACATTAGACCGTTACCAACACCTCTTTTTTCTTCTTTTTTACCGTGTTGACCGGCACTAGGCGGACAAAGCCTTCGCGGCGTTTGGTCCAGTCGGCCATGATTCGTTCCACGGTCCGGCTGCCGGTATCGATCAAATAGTTTTGCAAAAGCTCATGGAGTTCATCCCATTCATCCTCGCCGCTTGGGGCTTCGGTCAAATAGTCGCGGTTGATGTTCTGGGGGGTGCGGGGGTTATAGAGCCACAGCTCGCCGCCAGTCATGCCAGAGCCGAGGTTTTCGCTGAACTCGCCCAATATGACCACCCTGCCCCGGGTCATGTACTCGCAGGCGTGCAGGCCCACACCCTCCACCACGGCATACGCCCCGCTGTTGCGCACCGAGAAGCGGTCGCCCGCAATCCCGTTCACGTACAGCACCCCGCCCGTCGCCCCGTAAAGTGCGCAGTTGCCGATGATCACATTCTCTTCGGGCGCAAACTTGGCCGCTTTGCTCGGCACGATCACTATTTTGCCGCCCGACATGGACTTGGCCACCGAGTCGTTGGCTTCGCCATAGAGTTTCACGGTCATGCCGTCGGTCAGGAACACCCCGAAGCCTTGCCCCGCACTGCCGGTGAAAGTGAATTTAAATTCTTTGGTAAATGGATAAAGTGTTTTATCGGTGTAGAACCGTTGGCGATACTGGTTTTCTTTTCGGGCAATCTCGCCGGCGGCCGTGGCCAAAGTGGCGCGATCGGTAGCGTTGATCGCATAAGCAAATTCGCCGTGCTCATTGGCCGACAAAAACGGCAGAATGTCTTCTACAATTTGCTGGTTCAATGGGCTAATGCCTTCGTAAAAATTGTTCGCCTCGGTTTGGTAATGGGGCGTGCCGGGGTTGGGATTGTTGGTCAGCGAAAGCACAAAGTTGAGGTCTAGTTTCTTTTTGTCAATCAAATCTTTGGCGGCTGGGTTCATCTCGAGCAGGTCATAGCGGCCGATCAAATCGCGCAAGGATGCGATGCCCATCTGGGCCAGATGGCGGCGTACATCTTCGGCCAGATACTGCAACAGTTTGACCACGTGGTCTTTATGCCCTTTGTATTTGGCTTTGTAAACGGGATCGTGGGTGGTGATGCCGGCCGGGCAAGTGTTCTTTTCGCAAATGCGGGCCATTACGCAGCCCTCGGCCACCAACAATAATTTGCCAAAATTATACTCTTCGGCCCCCATAATGGCCGCCATCACCACATCGGATCCAGTGGACAGGCCACCGTCGGTCCGTAGGCGTACATGATGCCGTAATCCATTGGCCAATAGGGCTTTGTGGACCTCCACCAAGCCAAATTCCCAAGGCAGCCCGGCGTGCTTCATCGAGCTGAGCGAGGCCGCGCCCGTGCCCCCATCGCCGCCCACCACATCGATCACATCGGCCCCGGCCTTGGCCACGCCCACGGCGATGGTGCCGATGTTGGCCCCGGCCACCAGTTTCACATTCACCATGGCCTTGGGGCAGATCTGCTTCAATTCGTAGATCAACTGTTTCAGATCCTCGATGCTGTAAATATCATGGAGGGGCGGAGGCGAAATCAGGTCCACCCCCGGATTGGAATACCGCGCCCTGGCGATATCGGCATTGACTTTCAGGCTCATCAATTGGCCGCCCTCGCCGGGTTTGGCGCCCTGGGCCACTTTGATTTGGAGTTCGGCGCCAGACACCAAGTAGAGCGCCGTGACCCCGAAGCGGCCCGAAGCCACTTGCTTGGTGCTCGCGGTAATCCCTTCGGTAAAATAGTAGGGGTTTTCGCCACCTTCGCCGCTGTTGCTGCGCCCGCCCACTTCTTTGAGGGCCAAGATCAGGTCGCGCTGCGATTCGGCACTGATGGCTCCAAATGACATGGCCCCCGAGCCAAACCGTTGCAGGATGGCCGATTGGGGCTCCACTTCTTCCAGGGGCTTGGCCACCGGGGCTTGGCGGAGGGCAAACAAGTGGCGCACATTTACGGGGGTGTCCTTTTCCCCCATTTTGAGGTACTCGTTGTAGAGCTCTATATTGTTGAGGCCCAGTCCCGTATCGCGCACCAACTGGTGGATCACCTTGGAGCGGGCAAAGGTCATGGAGTGGCGCTCGCCATTGCTGCCGATGGTGTCTTCCCGGAACAAAAAATTGTTGATCAACGCACTTCTTTTCTCGTGTTGGCGGCTGATGGTCAGTTTATCCAAAACTTCATCGCAAATGCCCGCAACGTTCAGGCCGCCCATGTAGGAGTGGACGCGGGGAAAATATCGGTCGGTCACTTCTTTGCCCAGCCCCACAATACTGAACAGCTTGGAACTTTGATAACTCCGCAGCACTGAAATGCCCATTTTGGACATTACTTTCAGCAAGCCTTCTTGGTAGGATTTGATGAGGTTGTGTTCTTTTTCGTCGGCGGTCAGTTCCACCTTGCCAATCTTGTGCGCCGTTTCAAAGCGGGCCAGTTCCAATGCCAAATAGGGGCAAACGGCCACGGCCCCAAACCCGATGAGGCAGGCCACGTGGTGGGTGGTCTTGATTTCGCCCGAATCCACCACCACCGAAGCCTCCAAACGCAGGCCCGCCGTGGTGAGGGCCACGATGACGGCGCGCAGGGCCAGCAAGCTCGGGATCGGTGCACGATCATAGCTGGCAGCCCGGTCGGACAGGATCACAATGGAGACGTTGCGCTCCGACACGGCTTTGACGGTCTCGGCAGCCAAGTGATCCAGTTGGTTTTGCATCCCTACTTGGCCGTGTTCGGCTTGGAACGTAATGTCAAATTCTTCGGCGATAACCAAATAATTGGAAGCTTCGGGATGGAGCAGTTCGCGTACAAAAGCCATTTGCCCCAACGTTAGCACAGGGGTTTTGAGTTCGTAGGCGGGCGGGGGTGGGATTAATTCTTTTTGTGCAAAAATATTGGGTTTTTTTCCTAAGTAATTAACCAAATCAGTTACGTTTTTCTCCCGCAGATAATCCAGCGGGGGGTTGGTCACTTGGGCAAAGCTTTGGTAGAAATAGTCAAAGAAAGAGCGGGGTTCACTGGAAAAAATATTGATCCGGGCGGTGTCGCCCATGGAACCGATCGGCTCTTTGCCCGTGCTCATCATGGGGATCAAGATCCGCGAAATATCTTCTTCGGTAAAGGCAAAAAGGTATTTATTGGCCAAGTGCTGGCTCCCGGCCAAATCCACCTCCCGGCTTTGCATGGGCCACAGGCGGGCATCAAAAGTCGCCCCGGTGTGGTCGCGGCTCTCGCTGGGATCCTTGAAGTTGATGTCGCCCGTGATCAGGTTCATCGTTACGCCGGTGCCGGCGTTCAACGTTCCCTTTTCTTCAATATCGGCTTCGTTGAGGTTGAAGGAGCCCGCTTCCGAGGACAGATAAAAATAATCTTCGGTCTTGGCCCAGCGGCAGGGCCGGAAACCGTTCCGATCCAGCCGGGCGCCCACTTTGTTTCCGGTCGAGAAAGTAATGAGGGCCGGGCCGTCCCAAGGTTCCATGGCCCGGCTCCAGAATTTATAGAAGTCCGACTTGAGGTTGGCCGGGGGCATCACAATGGCCAAAATATCTTCAATGTAACGAATGCTGCTCCGGAAGGCGAGGGCTTCCACCATCTCGTTGAGGCTGCCCGAGTCGCTCATCTTGAAGTGGTTGAGCAGTTCGTCCCTGCGCAGGCCCAGGGCTTTCTCGCGGGTGTATGCCCAAGAGCGGTTGCCCTCAATGGTATTGATTTCTCCATTGTGGCCGATAAAACGGAACGGTTGGGCTTTGTCCCAAGTACTGACGGTGTTGGTGCTGAACCGGCGGTGGAACAGCCCAAAGCGGGTTTTGAACTGTGGATTTTGTAGATCGAGGTAGAACCGATCCAAGTCTTCGGCCCGAACCAACCCTTTGTACACGATCGTATTGGCCGAAAGCGAGTTGAAATAAAACTCGTGCAGGATATTGGCATCTTTTTGACGAATGCGGTTGAACTGCTTGGCTTGGTAAAGCAGTTTGTCAAACGAGTAATCGGTTCGGCAGTGATCGGGCCGTTTGATAATGGCCTGCCGGATATGGGGCATGGCTTCCCGGGCGTGCTGGCCCAGCACAGCCGTATTGATTGGCACCTCCCGGTACTCGATAATGTCTAAGCCCATCAAGCTGAACGACTCCTCGAACGTGTGGAGCGATTTGCGGCGCTGCTCGGGATCGGTGGGGAGAAACAGGGAAGCCACCGCAATCTTGCCTTTCTGGTGGCCCAGTATCTCAAACGGGATGTCGGTCATTACCCCTGATCCATCGGCCGTAATACGATCGACCGAACAGCCTCCCCGATGCTCCTCACACTTGAGCGCATAAAGTGCCTGCTGGAGGATTTGGTGCGTATAAACACCCTGTCGGCTGGCGACGAAGCCTACGCCGCACGCTGATTTTTCATTTTCGTCAAAAAGTTCCCGCATTTTTTACAGATTTATAAGGCTAACAGCGAAGTTAATAAAAGAGTTGGAAAAAGTGGGGAGAAAGCCAAAAAATCGTGATTTAGGGCGGCAAGGAAAAAACGACATCTCTGGCACGGGAAATCGAGTGGCAAAGGTCGCAAGGCTTGGTGACTTGTACTGTTTTTGGGCGAAAACAGCGGTTCTCCAAAATTGCCTTGCGGCCACTAAATGGATCAAGCCCCACGAGCGATTGGGCAAGCTCCTGAGACCTCCTCTTCTTGGCGTAAAACGGGTGATGAAGGTGTAACAATAAACGACAATTAGCAGAAGATTGAAACCCCAAATTTATTTTTGCGGCATTGAATGGGCAAAATGATTTATTAAGGTTAAGTTTACAGGGTTTTCACACCCAAATCACAAACTAAAAAAATGGCACAAAAAACATCAAATGCATTTATTGCTGCTTCTTGGATCGCGTTGGGCACAGGCATGATCGGCTACATAGTGGGTCTCTGGCGGGCCGAGATGCCGTTGAACGAGAAAGGATACTATTTCACGGTGCTGATGTTCGGACTTTTTGGCATTGTGTCCCTGCAAAAAAGCGTCAGGGATCGCCTGGAGGGAATCCCGGTAACTGATATTTATTATAGCATTTGTTGGTTTGGCACCATTTTGTCAATTATATTGCTGGCAGTCGGGCTTTGGAACGCCACCCTTTTGCCCAGCGAAAAGGGTTTTTACGCCTTTGCCTTCTTACTGGGAATGTTCGGGGCGCTCTCGGTCCAGAAAAACACCCGGGACAATGTGCCCCCCACCACTAGGGAATGATCGGCAACCCCGCTAAAAATCGGATTTATCGCAAGCAAATAACCGCTTCTCCCGCCGTTGTCCGTGGGACACGGTTGGGGTCACCCTGTTGGCGGGCGCAGGCAGTAATCAAAACCCTGTTAGCGGGCACAGCCCCTACCAGCGGTTTTTGTGGTGGCGCGGCGGGCGTCCCGGAACCGCTCACAGGGCCTGCGGCCGCTGGTAGGGTTCCGGTCGGGCGCAGCCCCTACCAGCGGTTTTTGCGGGGTTTTTCCGGAACCGCTCACAAGGCCTGCGGCCGCTGGTAGGGTTCCGGTCGGGCGCAGCCCCCCCTACCAGCGGTTTTTGCGGGGTTTGTTCCGGGACCGCTCACCGGGCCTGCGGCCGCTGGTAGGGTTCCGGTCGGGCGTTAGTCCCCTTTTAGGCTGCCCAAAAAAGCTACTAGGTCCCGGATTTCCCGCTTGGTCAGGGAGTAGCCCATCGGAGGCATGCCCGAGGGCACAGTCCTGCGCATGGCGATCTGGCTTTTGTCCACCTTGCGGATGTCCGATTTGCCGATTTTTAGCTTGATCTGGGTAGCGGTTTCTTCCATCACCGTCCCCGAAATGGTTTCTTTGTCCTTCATGTCGAGCACCACCAGCTCATACCCGGGGGCCAGCCTTGCGCTTGGGGCCACTATCGCTTCCAAGAGCTGTTTGGGGGACAACTGCACCCCGATTTTGGCCAGTCCGGGCCCCACATTGCCGCCCACTTCGAATATGGCATGGCAACGTACGCACTGAACCGCTTGGTTTTCGTAAAAAACTCGGCGTCCGTGCTCCACACTGCCACCGATCAACGTTTCTTGGTACAGGGCCAAGGGATCGCCCTGGGGCTTAGCCGCTTGGTAAGCTTTTAACTTTGCCAGCAAGTTATTGGCTTTTTGGTTTTCCACTGCCTCGATCACATCCAGTTGGACGGCCGGGCTCAGCTTACCCGCGATGAGTTCGGTCAGGGGACTTTCCAACGCATTGACTGCGCTCTCGCCCTTGAAACTGCCCAAGGAGGCAAGGGCGGTTTGCTTTTCCAGGTCGGTCCCGATTTGATAGACTTTCTGGAGCAGTTTCACCGCATCTTCCTCTTTCAGCCCAGATTTGGGCAAAACTTCCAACGCCGTGGCGCGCACTTCTTGGTTTTTATCGGTCAGTGCCAGTTCCAGGGCTTCGTTCAGCAAGCCCGAATTCACAGCGAAGAGGGTCTCTAGGGCGATCTGCTTGACTTTTTCCGAAGGATTGCTTTTGACAAAGGCCAGCAGTGTTTTTTCTACTTGCTTGATTTTCAGTCTTCCGGCGGCTTTGGTAGCGGCCAACTGCATGACGGCGTCTTTTTCATTCAAGAGGCTTTGGACAATCTGCTGGACTGCTAACTGGGCGGGCGCGCCTTCGCGGGTAACAACGCCCCGGTACCGTCCATCCACCCGATCAAAAACGGAGGGTTTGGCCCAAGTGCTCAGGGCGTCCAATGCCTCGGCCCGCATGTTGACCGGGTTCACCTGATTATTGGCGTAGTCGGCCAAGATTTTGATGTTATCGGCTTGGCCCACCCGGAGGTTTGCGTTGATGGCCCGGCGTACTATCACCTCGTTCGTGAACTGGCTCCCTTTCAAGGCATTGGCCAAGTTGGGCAAGGCTGCCTCGATGGAGGTGTCGTCGTTGATGGCCCTGGCCGCTTCGGCCACTACCCATTCGTCCTTGTCTTGCAGGAATTTGGCCACTTGGGGGTTCTTCATCCGGCGGAGGGCGACCACCGCCGCCAGGCGGGCCGCTGGGACTGGGTGACTGGTCAAAGCGACCAACGGTTCGGCTTGCCCGATCCGGCCCAAGGCAATGGCAACGGCGTGCCGCAACAAGTGGTCGGCTTCATTCGCGACCAGCATCTCCACGATTGCCTGAACACTGCTCGCTGCTTTGGTCCGGCCCAATGCCTCCACCGCATAGAGTTTTACCCGTGGTGAGTCATGTTTGAGCAGGGCGGTCAACTCTTTGCCGATCCCTTCGTAGCGCACATCACCCAAGGTTTTGACCGTTTGGGCCACAATCTCGGCATCAGGATCTTGCAAAAAAGCGGTGAGGGATTTGGCATAGCTTGCTTTTTGGCGGGCCAACTGGCCAATGCCCCAAATGCCGTGGATCCGGGCCAATTGGTGGGCCTTTTGCTCGGCGGCCGCCACCAATGGGCCAAAGCCTTGGTCGCCCCGTTTTGCCAACTCAAACTGGGCTTTTTTTCTGATCCGCAGATCTTGGTGTTGCAATAATTTGCTCAGTTCGGCCTCGGTATTTTTGCCAAAATCGGCCGCGATCAACTTTTTCGTTTCCTGACGAATGGCCGAACTGGCTTCGCCCGGCACATCCAATTTCCAAACCCGGCCCTTGTTTTTGGTGCCCCAGCCATCTACCCAATCGGCAAAGTACAGCGATCCATCGGGCCCAAAGTCCATGCCGGTGGGCAGTAAGCCTTTTACCACTTCTTCGGTTTTGTCCAGTTCAAAGGAGGCGCCCTTGGGTTTCAAGGTAAAAGCGTGAACGGGCGAATTGGCGGGCGAGCCCCTGAACTCGGCCACAAAAAAGTGGTTGTACCATTTTTCGCCCAAGGCAGTGCCCGGGTTGTAGGCCATGCCCGTTGGGCCGTTCACATAGTTGGTGATGGGCGGCAGAATGTAGGCTGCTTGTCCTTTCCAGTAGGGAATGTGTAGTTTTTCGTCCATCCAAACCTTGTAGGTGTTGTTGTCTTGGTCGGTATATTTGCCATATTGCCAGTTGGTTCGCCAGCCACTTTCCGAGCCATTGATCAAGTGCACCAGCCGTTCCCTTTCGCCCGGGTGGTCGCCATCATTGTCTTCGGTGATCAGGTTGCCGTATTGGTCAAACACAAATTCGTGGGTATTGCGCAAGCCCGAAGCAAACACCTCAAAGTTGCTGCCGTCGAGTTCCGAGCGCACGATCACGCCCTCGTTAGGATGTTCCCATTTTTTGCCTTCTTGGTCGACCACGTTCATCCCAATATCGCCGATGCCCCACCACAGCCGGCCGTCGGGGCCGATGGTCGCGCCCGACATCCCGTGCCCACTGAAACCGATGTGTATTGCGTAGCCATGACTAATGGATTTTTTGGTATCGGCCCGCCCATCTTTGTCCGTGTCCTTGGTGCGCCACAGATCGGGGCCTACCGACACAAATACTTCTCCATCGTGCACTTTCACCCCGTTGGCAACGTCGGTGACTTCCTCGTTGAAGTCTTCCAGGTACAAGTGGGCCCGGTCGGCGATGCCATCGCCCGATTTGTCCTCGATGACCCAGACCTGTTCTTTTTCGACGGTCAGATCCCGCCAATCGAGCACGCCGTCATTGTTGAGGTCTTTCAGTACCCTTTTGCTTTCTTCGCTGTCGGCTGAAAAGTTTTCGCGGAGAAATTTGCGGCGATCTTCCACCGTTTGGAAAGACACCGAAGCCGTGATCCAGTTGCTGTGGCCCCGAATGTCAAATTCGGAATTGTTTTGCCGGTTGGCGTGGGTGTAATAGACCCGGCCATCAGGGTCAATGCTGATTGCAATGGGGTCTTGCACCAGTGTATCCGAAGCCCAGAGTGATAGCTCCAGGCCATCGGCCAGTACCACGTTCGCTTCTTGCTTGATTTTGCCCGCGAGGGCCGCCGCTTCTTGGGCGTTCAATTCTACTACTTTTTGGGGGTAGGTTACTTTTTCGTCGGTTGTGGTTTTAACTGCTTTTCCGTGGTCTTGGCACGAAAACAACAGTGGGCCCAAGCAACAAAGCGCGGTAAGCCAGGTAGGTGATTTCATTTTCTATTGGGGTTGAGTTCTTTTGATATGCAATTAAACCATACATTTTGGAATCTGATCCACAATGCCCTCGATTGACTTGGTTTTTTTCTGGCCTTGGGTCTGTTGAGCTGGAATGCTCGGGGCAAAGTCGCCATTGTCCAAGGCGTGGATTACCACCACCCGCTCACCATTTTAACGGTGGGGATAATTGTAAAAAGAAAGAATTGCTGGGGAACTATAAAAACAATGGGACAGAATGGACTGTTAAAAAAGAGCCGATTGAAGTAAAGGCCCATGATTTTGTTGACAAGGATTTGGGCAAAGCTGTGCCTTACGGAATCTATGATATGGCAAAAAATGAAGGGTTTGTAAACGTGGGAATTAGTAGCGATA
>JAYUVL010000087.1:0-2323 GCA_043754075.1 Cytophagales bacterium
GTTTTTGAACGCGTCGGGCCAAACTTTTTATTTGGCCCAACGACAAAAAAAGGGCTAAAACCAATTCCCAAGGTTGGCTGGTGAATGGCCAAGTGCGATTAATTTCTATTTTTGGGCCAAACTAAGGATAATGAAAAAGACAGACCGGAGTGCTTGGTTGTTTTGCGCCCTTTTGTGGGCCCAAACTGTGCTGGGACAGGCGAACAGCGACAAAACGGTGCAAGTGTTGGTGGTCGGGGGCGGGGCCAGCGGGGTGAGTGCTGGCATCCAAGCGGCCCGAAATGGGGCCCAGACCCTCATCGTGGAACCCACGCCCTGGCTGGGGGGAATGTTGACGGCGGCGGGCGTGTCGGCCACCGATGGCAATCACGACTTGCCCGCTGGTTTGTGGGCGGAATTTCGGCAAAAGCTGGAGGCCCATTATGGTGGACCGGCCAAGCTCGCCACGGGTTGGGTGAGCAATACCCTGTTTGAACCAGCAGTGGGCAACCGGTTTTTTCAAGAAATGGCCGCCAAAGAAACCAATCTCACGGTGATGCACGGCTTTGAGCTGAGCGAAGTCACCAAGACTGGGAACCAAGTGACCGGGGCCATTTTTACCAATGCTGCCGGCAACCGGCTCACAGTAAAAGCCGCCGTCACCATCGATGCCACCGAACTGGGCGACGTGCTGGCCAAAGCCGGCGTACCTTACGATATTGGGATGGAAGCCCGCAGCTATTCCCAGGAGCCGTATGGGGTGGAGGTCAGCAATGCGTTCATCCAAGACTTCACCTATGCCGTCACCTTGAAAGATTTTGGGCCGGGCACTGATAAAACCATCGCCAAGCCGGCGGGCTACGACCCCAAAGAATTTGACTGCGCTTGTGCCGATTATTGCAGCAAGGGCAAAGTGGGGCACAGTGCCCAAAAAATGTTGGACTACGGCAAACTGCCCAACGACAAGTACATGATCAATTGGCCGATCAATGGCAATGACTACTACGCCAACGTGATCGAGCAGTCGCCCGCCGAACGGGCCAAGGTCTTTGCCAAAGCCAAGTTGCACACATTGGCCTTTGTTTATTTTATCCAGACTGAATTGGGGTACAAGCACCTGGGCATTGCTGAGGATGAGTTCCCCACGGCCGACCAACTGCCCTTTATTCCCTATCACCGCGAGAGTCGGCGCATGAAGGGCGAAGTACGCTACAACGTCGTCCAGTTGATGGAACCGTACAAAGGCTTGCCGCTGTACCGCACGGGCGGGGCCGTGGGCGACTATCCCGTGGATCACCACCACAGCCCCAAGAAGCAAGCCCCCGGTTTTGAGTTCCCCAAAGTGCCCTCGTTTACCGTGCCGTTGGGCGTAATGCTCCCTCGGCAAACGGATGGGCTGCTAGTGGCGGAAAAATCCATTTCGGTCAGCAACTTGGTCAATGGCTCCTCCCGCTTGCAACCCTGCGTGATGTTGATCGGGCAGGCGGCTGGGGCTTGGGCGGCGTATGCGGCCAAAGCGGCCATCCAGCCCCGCAAAGCCAACATCCGGGCCGTGCAACTACTTTTACTGGCCAGCAAGGCGTACTTGCAGCCTTATTTTGATGTAAAGCCGACCGACCCAAATTTCGCTGCCATCCAACGGGTGGGCTCGGTGGGAGTGCTAAAAGGCAGGGGCGAGGCGTACAAATGGGCCAATCGGACCTGGTTTTACCCCGATTCACTGGCCACCGCCCGCGATCTGGCCGAGGGGCTGCGTGATCTAAACCCCCAGTTTAATTCCACAACACCAGCCACCAAACCCCTTGACCCGGTATTGGCCCTGAAGATATTGGGCGAATTTGTCACCCAAGCGGGCAAGTCACCGGTCGGTTATCTGCGCAAGAACGCCAAGAAATGGCGCAGATCAGTACAGGCCGAACAAATGGACTTGGCGCGTTCCAAACAGACCGTCAGCCGGGCCGAATTGGCCGCCATGATCGACGAAATCTTGGATCCTTTCCTCAGCATTGGCATTGATTGGCAAGGTAATTTCGTCAAATAAAGGGCGGGAAAACAAAAGTTCAAGGGAAATTTGGATATGTCATGAACGAATTTTACTTTTGGGCAAATCGTCTGACAACTCAGTGTCCAGTAAATGAGCGAAGGGGCTAAACTAAGCCCATCAGCCTACCTATTAACGATGCCGGGATGATTTTGATTAGTTCTTTGGTTGCCATTTGTTTCAGTTGATTAAACTCTTTTATATACTCATGTTACGCAGAGTTGCTTTAAATGCCTTTTTATTGGTTTTAGAGACAATGAAGTTTAAAACTAAAAAAAGCACTCTTTGACTGAAAACGTTACT
>JAYUVL010000088.1:0-4727 GCA_043754075.1 Cytophagales bacterium
CCGAAATTTGCGGCCCTTGCCCAATTAACCAAAAATGGCTTACCTTCGCGGCTCAAAATTGTCATCACCTTTTGTTAGATTAATATGGGTCTGCAGTGCGGAATTGTCGGCTTGCCAAATGTGGGCAAGTCAACTTTGTTTAATGCCTTGTCCAACGCCAAAGCCGAGGCGGCCAATTATCCCTTTTGTACCATTGAGCCCAATGTGGGCGTGGTGAGCGTGCCTGACGAGCGCCTGCAAATCCTCGAGGGGCTGGTCAATCCCCAAAAATTGGTGCCCACCATCATGGAATTTGTGGACATTGCGGGCTTGGTCAAAGGGGCCAGCAAGGGCGAAGGCCTTGGCAACCAGTTTCTGGCCACTATCCGCGAGGTGGATGCCATCATCCACGTGGTGCGCTGTTTCGAGGACGAAAATGTGGTCCATGTGGCCGGCAAAGTGGATCCGGTATCGGACAAGGAAATCATCGATACGGAGCTGCAACTCCGCGATCTGGACTCGGTGGACAAGAAAATGGCCCGGGTGCAGCGGGCCGCCAAAAACGGCGATACCAAGCTCAAGCGCGAGTATGAAGCCCTGGAGCGCTGCAAAAACCACCTGGAGCAGGGCAAGAACCTGCGCACCCTCGATCTGACCGAAGAGGAGCGCGAAGCAGTGCGCGACCTGAGCCTGCTCACCTTCAAGCCGGTGATCTACGCTGCCAACGTGAGCGAAGCGGACATCCACACCGGCAATCCCTACGTGGAGAAATTACGGGCCTCCATTACCAGCGAAAACGCCGAGTTGGTCCTCATTTGTGCCGCGCTGGAAGCCCAGATTGCTTCATTTGACGATGCGGAGGAGCGGCAAGTTTTCTTGGCCGAATATGGCCTCAAGGAATCCGGGCTCAACAAGCTGATCCGGGCTTCCTACCATATTTTGAACCTGATCACTTATTTTACCGCCGGGGAAAAGGAAGTGCGGGCCTGGACCATTCGGCGGGGTTGGAAAGCCCCCGCCGCCGCCGGGGTGATCCACTCCGATTTTGAGCGCGGCTTTATCAAGGCCGAAGTGATCAAACTGGCCGATTATCAAAAATACAAGACCGAAGGCGCGTGCCGCGAAGCGGGCAAAACCTCGATTGAAGGCAAAGAGTACGTGGTGCAAGATGGGGACATCATGCACTTTAGGTTCAATGTGTAGGCGGTAATGGCAATGGGGGCAGACTAAACAAGCAAGTGTTTTTTAAACAAGGATTCCCACCCGGTAGCCGGGTGGGAATCCTTGTTTTGGGGATGAAACGATTTTTACACCGTCCAACAGTTGCCCCTATTTCAGGCCTCCGATCATGTCGGCCGGTATTACCCACTCATCGTATTGCTCGCTGGTGAGCAGGCCCAGTTCCACGGCCGCCTGCCGGAGCGAAGTGCCTTCTTTGTGGGCCTTTTTGGCAATCTTGGCCGCGTTTTCGTAGCCAATGTAGGGATTGAGCGCGGTCACAAGCATGAGCGAGTTCTCCAAGTTGCGCTCGATCACGGGATAGTTCGGCTCAATGCCCACCGCACAGTGCCGGTTGAACGAATCGCAGGCATCGCTCAGGAGCCGGGCAGCGGTCAGCACGTTGAAGATGATCATCGGTTTGAATACATTCAACTGGAAGTGACCGTTCATGGCCCCAATCGATACCGCCGTGTCCAACCCCACCACCTGGGCACACACCATCGTCAAGGCTTCGCTCTGGGTCGGGTTTACTTTGCCGGGCATGATGGACGAGCCGGGCTCATTCTCGGGGATCAAAATCTCGCCAATGCCGCAGCGGGGACCGGAAGCCAACAAGCGCACGTCGTTGGCGATTTTCATCAGGCTCACTGCCACTTGTTTGAGCGATCCCATGGTTTCGACCAGTGCATCATGGGAGGCCAATGCCTCAAACTTGTTGGGGGCGGTGCGGAAAGCATGGCCCGTCAAATGGGCAATTTTTTCGGCCACCAGCACATCATAGCCCGGAGGCGTGTTCAGGCCCGTGCCCACTGCAGTGCCGCCCAGGGCCAGTTCGGCCAAGTGGGCCAAAGTGTGGCGCACGGCCCGCATTCCATAATCGAGCTGGGCCACATAGGCCGAAAATTCCATGCCCAAAGTAAGCGGGGTCGCATCCATGAGGTGGGTGCGGCCTATTTTCACCACGTGCATAAAGGCTTTAGCCTTCTCGTCCAGGGTGTTGCGCAGGGCTTGGATGTTGGGCAGCAGCGATTCCATGAGGTAGGAATAAGCCGCAATGTGCATCGCAGTGGGGAAAGTATCGTTGCTCGACTGTGATTTATTTACATCGTCATTAGGATGGATCATCTTTTTGGCATCGCCCAGGGCCCCACCCAGCAACACATGGGCGCGGTAAGCCACCACTTCGTTCACGTTCATGTTGGTCTGGGTGCCCGATCCAGTTTGCCACACCACCAGTGGAAACTGATCGTCCAAACTGCCAGTCAACACTTCGTCACACACTTTGGCAATGATGGCGCACTTGTCCTCACTCAATACGCCCAATTCAAGGTTGGCCAGAGCCGCCGCTTTTTTCAAAATGGCAAATGCGCGGACTACCTCGATCGGCATCGTGTGCCCACCAATCGTAAAATTTTCCAATGATCGTTGGGTTTGGGCCCCCCAATATTTGTCGGCGGGCACTTGCACCTCCCCCATCGTATCTTTTTCAATTCGAAAATTCATAAATTTAGCCAATTAGGTTTGGGCCAAAATTAAGTTAGAAAAATATTAAATGTACTTTTGGCCACTTGGTTTCTATCCCGCTTTTTATGCAACGTTTCTCTTTCGCTTTGCTGGGTTTGGCGCTTTGCCAACTATTGGCGCAGCCGCTGCTGGCCCAGCGCTATGATCTCCTGATCCGCAACGGGCGGATTGTCGACGGGTCGGGCAATCCTTGGTACCGGGCCGAAATAGCCATCAAAAACGGAAAAATTGTCGCCATCGGCCCCGATCTGGCGGCCAGCGATGCGGCCCAAGTATTGGATGCCCAGGGCATGGTCATCGCCCCGGGGTTCATCGATGTCCACACCCATGTGGAGGGATCGCTGGAAGACACCCCCACTGCCGATAATTTTTTGTATGACGGCGTGACCACCATCGTTACCGGGAACTGTGGCAGTTCCAACACCAACTTGGCCGATTATTTTGCCAAACTTCGCAGCTTGCAGATTTCCCCCAACTTTGCCTCGCTCATGGGCCACAACGCCGTCCGCCGGGCCGTGATGAAGCTCTCTCGCCGCAATCCCTCCCCCGAGGAATTGGTGAAAATGGAGGCCATCATGGACAAAGGTATGCGCGATGGTGCCGTTGGCCTGTCCACTGGACTGATCTACATCCCGGGCACCTACGCCAGTACCGACGAGGTGATCGCCCTGGCCAAAGTGGCCGCCAAATACCGGGGCGTCTATGCGTCCCACATCCGCAACGAGGCCGACTCGGTGCTGCCCGCCATCCGCGAGGCCATTGACATTGGGCGGCAAGCTGGGTTGCCGGTCGAGATCTCACACCTCAAGACTTCGGGCCGCAACAACTGGGACCGGAGCACAGAACTGATCGCGGCGGTGGAAGCAGCACGGGCCGAGGGCATCGATGTAAATGTGGATCAGTATCCCTACACGGCCAGTAGCACCAACTTGGGCGTACTGCTGCCGTCGTGGGCGCTGGCCGACGGCGACTCGGCACTGGCCGCCCGCTTGGCCGACCCAGTCACCAAAAAGCAGGTCATCAAATCGATCAAAGACAACACCCTCCGCCGGAGTGGTTCCAAACGGCTCGACTATGCCTTCGTGGCCCGCCACCGGGCCGACTCCACCTGCAATGGCAAGAACATCCAACAAATAGCAGCGCAGCGGCTGGGACGGAAACCATCCCTGAACGATGAGATCGAGACTGTGCTACAATTGATGTTGGCCGGCGGGGCCCAGATGATCTACCACACCATGAGCGAAGAGGACATCAAGCGGATACTGCAATACCCCAACACGATGATTGCCTCAGATGCGGGCGTGGCCAAGTTTGGCCGCGATGTGCCCCACCCCCGCGCCTATGGAACCAATGCCCGGGTGCTGGGCCGCTATGTGCGCGAACTAAAAATCATCCGGCTGGAAGATGCCGTGCGGCGCATGACCTCCCTGCCCGCCCAACGTTTCGGCTTTGGGGATCGGGGAATGCTCAAGCTGGGCCTGGCCGCCGATTTGGTCATTTTTGATCCTGAGCAGATCACCGACCAAGCCACTTTTGACAAGCCCCATGCTTATACCACCGGCATCGCCCATGTATATGTGAACGGGGTGGCCGTGGTGCGTGCGGGCAAACACACTGGCGCGAGGCCAGGTCAAATATTGACCAGGACGGAATAGACGCTTGGCACGGTGCGTCAATACTGGGCAGCAACCTGGCTTGGCGAACGAATGCCCAGCCTCCCCTCTTTCGTCGCTGGTTTTGTCCCGGCAGGTCAAAACGAGGGCGAATGATCTACTTTGATCGTCATTTTCAATGTTTCCCACCGGAGCCACAGCCCCGAAGAGGCGGCCCCCCTTGCCACCGTAGGCATCCGCCGGGGCAGGTAAAAGTAACCACTTGGCCGTTTTAAAATAGGCAATTCCGGCACAGACCCATCTGGCGAGGCCCGGTCGGGCATTGACCAAGGGAGAATAAACGCTTGCCGGAAAGAATCAATAACGGGCAGCAACGGGGCTCAGCAAACA
>JAYUVL010000089.1:0-2644 GCA_043754075.1 Cytophagales bacterium
GGCCAGTTGGGGTTTACTTCCAGCAACAGGGCATGGGTAACTTTGTTTTCCAGCAAAATGGGCAACAACATCAGCGGCCTGTCCTGCTCAGGGCACACCGTGCCCGGTGATAGTTCAAGCGATTGCTTTTCAAGGAACACCATGCCGAATTGTGTCACTTTTATCTCTCTGAGCATGGCAATGACCGGGTTGCTCAGGTTAAAATTGAACCGCATCCAGGCCGAGTGATTGTCACTGCTGAGCATATAGAAGCCAGCAGCGCGCACATAGTCAAGCTCAAAGAGTTTGGTGATGGAGGCCATCAGGATGTCGTCGGTTCGGTACAGCCCCGCAACCGCCCGCAGGGTTTGCTTGATGATCTTTAGCTCATTGTACCGAGCGATTACAGCTTCCTCATTGTCCCGATCCTCGCTAATGTCTTTGACATAGCAAATGAAAATATCCTGGTTATGGTGTTGGCTTTTGACAAGGGAAAGTTCAAAATCCAGACGGCGGTTTTTTTCGTTGCGCGTGCTCAAGTGATGCTCCACTCTTTTGCCCTCCCAAGCTTGCGCTAAGGAAACTCGGAGTTCTTCTTGCGCTGAATGGCCAAGCCAAAACAATTGGTTAACTTCAAGACCACGCATTTCGGTCTGGGAGCGGCGGAAAAGCTTCTTGGCACTCAGGTTGGCTTCCATAATCTTCCCGGCGGCGTCGAGCAGCAGGATGGCGGCTACGTTAAAATCAAACAAGTTCTGGTAAAAGAGGAACGAGGTCGATTTGAGCGAGTGGGGGTTGCTGATGTCGTGGCCAATACAAAGGACAAAAGTAGGGTTGCCCTGGGTTTGCAATCGGGCCTCGTAGGCGATGATGCGCAAATGGCCATATTTGTCCACGGCCCTGAACAAGCCTTTGTGCTGCTGGTGTTGTCGCAGTTCGGCCAAATAATTGTCAAATTCATGCCTCGCATCCGGCGCGATGAGGTCGTACAGGTACAAAGGGGAGCCATCTTTTTCGTGCCCCTCAAAGATATCGGTTGCTTCTTCGTTCAGCCGCATGATTTTGCCCGACATATCGTGCAGGCAAACCAGATTGGGTTGATCGTCGGGGGCTGGTTTCTTGAGTTGGCGCAGTTCGTGTTGCACCTGCTGCAGCTCGCGCCGCAACGATTCCGTCTCACGGAGCCAATCATCGGTGGTTTTCTCGCCAGTAGAGGTGGTCATAGGTTTAAAAGAAAACACTTTTACGAATTACGGTGGTAAAACTTTGCCGAACAATGTTTTTTCTTTGAAATATGCAAAAAGTTTACCAGACATTACCGAATGCCCCATTTATTGCTTGACAAGTAGCAAAAAAGCAGAACCAGTGCAACTAAGTTAGCCCAAAAGCGGGTAAATAGTAGCATTGCCCCCAAACCAAACGGTAATTAATGCTTAAAGGGCAATGTTTGCACGAAAATTGGGCGAATGTACTCGCCTTACTTCCTGATCATGACTGTAAAACCTTCGCCTTCCCTGCCGCTGCTACTCGCAGTTGGGCTAATGCTCTTCCTGGTTCCTGCCGTGGGATTTGCCCAAGCGGAAAGGGCCGGATGGAATGATTTATATGCCAAAAAATATGAGGATGCCGAGAAAAAATTTGGCGAACTGCTCAAGACCAACCCCAACAACGTGGCCGCCCGCTTCGGTTGGGCCAAAACAAAATACGAGCAAGCCCTCCAGCTCAAGCGCCAACAACAATACCAACAAAAATATGTCAACTTGTCGCCCTACTTTGATCTGCTCAAGGCGGCCTATGACGAAGGCAGCACAGCGGCCACTGCCTACCAAGCCTTGCCCCAAGCGGGAAAGGATCAGGTCCGGAAAACGGCCACCGTAACCGAGGATGCCATCGTGGTCAACCTCATCCGGGATGCCCAAGAAGAAGCCTTCCAACTGCTCACCAATGCGCCTTATCGCAAAACGTACCAGTTGCTGTTTGACTCCCGGATCTACGACCGCCATACCGAGGCTGATACGTTGCTCAGCCTCCGCCAAGCCTTGGTAGAGCAGTGTGACCGCTACTTGGCCGATTATCCCGAAGCGCCCCACTTGCAGGTGGTCAAGGGCTATGCCCACGATCTGTTGGCCGAATACACCAACTTGGCCTCCCTGCGGCAATATGGCGATCGCAGCGGGCGGATGTACGAAAAATTCTGCGGGCTGGTCACCCAGCATTTCAGCGAAGAGGATCTCAAACTCTTGGTGCCCCAGTTCTATGGCGCCGAATTTGGTTTTGCCCCGGCCACTTATGCCACCCACCCCAATTTCACCCTGCTCAAAGAATTGGCGGCCCGGCACAAATTGACTGTGACCGTCCTGCTCTGCGAGCTGAACTTGCACCACCAAGGTTTTGTAAAAGACAAGGAAGCGTTGTATGACGATTTTATCCGCACGTTCGCCCCGCAGGACATTGCCATGGTGGCACTCATGAAGATGGCGCAGCCCCCGCTGGCGCAGCGCAAATGGGCCGAGGCCGGGGCGATCTATCAACGCTACCAAGCTAATTTTGTGGGCCAAGAAAAATACTTTCAGCACATTTTGGCCCTTTTGGCTGATACCAACGACAAACGGGAACTCACCAACTTGGGGGCGGGTGTCAACTCGGCCCAACGGGACTACAACCC
>JAYUVL010000090.1:0-5246 GCA_043754075.1 Cytophagales bacterium
TTGTAATTTGGTAGTGAGCAGCAATGCCGATGCAGGGGCAAACACGCTAAGAGAAGCTATTAACTGTGCTACCTCTGGGCAATCAATCACTTTTGCCCCAAGTATGGCCAACCAAACCATTACGCTTGCCACTACTTTGGAAATTCCGGTAAATAAAAACTTGACGATTGACGGATTAGCCGCTGCAAATTTGACCATCAGTGGAAATAATGCGGTGAGGGTTTTTTTATTAAAATCCACTTCGGTACAGCCTACCACGCTCAATTTGAAGAACTTGAAAATCATCAATGGGAGGACCATTGAATATGGTGGAGGCATAAAGTCCGAGCATCAAGGAATCCTGAACTTTGAAAATTGTGCTTTTAACAACAACCGGGCGGATGACGGCGGCAGTGCCATTTTCAGTGCTTTTGAAGGTCGGACGACCATCAAAAATTGTAAATTTGACAACAACGTCTCCATTGCCAACAATACCGAAAGAGGATCCACGGTCATGCTTTGGGGACCCTTTGCCCATACTGTTCAAAATTCAGATTTTACCAATAATCGGGGAATCAACGGGGCGGCAATCAATGGGCTAAATGCCGCATTGTTGATTGAGGATTGCAAGTTCTTGAACAACAGGACCACCGATGCCTTTTTTGATACCGGCAAGCCCAACGATTTTCTGCGGGGCTTTGGCGCAGCCATCTATACTGACCGGGCCACGGCAGGACCGCCCAGCACCGCATTGGGCAGCATTGTCCTGCGGCGCAGCCGGTTCGAGGGCAACCAAGCCGAGGGCGAGGGCGGGGCCTGCTATCTCTATACCGATGAAACCGACAATGTGCTGGTGGAGGACTGTTACTTTGACAACAATACCGTAATGGCCCTCACCGGCGGTGGGGCTGAGGGCAGCGGCGGTGCCATCCAACACATGAACAACGCCAAGAACCGGGGTTTTGTGGTCAGGAACACCACTTTTTCCAACAACCGGGCCGGAGTGGTGGCCGGGGCTGTCCGCGTGGATTGGGCCGATACCAAAATCGAGAACTGTACCTTCTTTGGCAACCGCGCCGAGCTGACCAGCCCGAGCGGTTTTACGGCCAACGGCGGGGCACTGGCCTTCTTCTCGGTCAATGGCAGCAGTGTTGAAATCACCCACTCTACTTTTGCCCAAAACTACGCCGGCTGGGTGGGTGGGGCCATCGTCGGCCCGAGCACTATCCAGATCCGCAACAACATCTTTTTCCAAAACACGGCCGGCAATGGCGGAAATACTTGGAACATTCGCCAGCAAGCCAGCGATCATCTAACGGACTTGGGCGGCAATATACAGTTCCCCGACAAGGCCAACAATGACCCCAACAACCGCAATGTGAGCACCTCGGTGCTGATCGCCGATCCTCAATTGAGCCCCCTGGCCGACAATGGCGGGTTTGCGCCGACCATGCCCCTGGCCGCCACCAGCCCGGCCATTGATCGGGGCACGGGGGGGTGCTTGCCCACCGACCAGCGCGGCATTGCCCGCACAGCCCCCTGCGATGCGGGCGCGTACGAATTCAACGGCCCAGTCGTGCTGCCACCCCCACTGCCCGCCGCCATCGGTGCGGCAGTGGCCATTTCGTGCAGTGACACCGAGGCCAGCCTGATCGCCAAAAACACCACCAAACTCACTTTGGATGGCAGCACGTATTATATTGGCTACCGCCAAGTGAGTGCCGACAACCAAAACCCAGTGGTGATCAAGTTTACTGCCGGGGTGCGCGATTGGTGCCGGGAAGACTACGAAACAACCGGTGACGATGGCAAAGGCTACGGCCTGTTTTGGAACGGTCAAAGCCTGTATGCGGTGTTTACGGCCACGGGCACCCAAGGCACAGCGGCCCAAGACTATCGGCGGTTCACCGGCAGTGGTTGGCTCAAAACCTATTCCGACGGCTCGCCCGGTGGTGGTGGAGGCCCCAAGGTCGCTATCGTGCTCAAAATCAGCCGGGCCACGGGCGAGGGAATCGCGGGCCAAGGTACTTTTGTCACTTCGCGCTTGGCCTCTACTGGCAAGACCAACTCGCTAGAGATCAAGGATATGTACATGAACACCGATGGCCACTTGGTCGTCCGGGCCAATGCGTGGTTTGCGCCCCGCAATGTGAACAAAACGCCACTGTTCCAAACTCCGGCCACTGGTGGCTCGCCCCATGACTACACCTTGGTGTTGACCCAAAACCTCACCACGGCCATTTGCGCCTCGGCGGTGGGCTGGAACAATGTGAGTGCCTCGGTCAATACCCCCTGCAATGTCACCCCGGCCTCCGGGGCAAACATCGTGGGCCTGTCCAAACTGGCGTTTTGTGCCGGAAACCCCGACAACTTTCAAATCAGTTTTGCCCTCGGGGCCGACATCGCGTCGGGAACCAACATTCAGGCGGAGCTTTCCGACGCGGCGGGCAATTTCGCCGGCAACCTGATCGGCAGTGCCACCACCAGTCCATTGACGGCTGCCCTGCCCGCCAGTCTGCCCGCCGGGAGCTACCGCGTGCGCTTGGTGGCGGCCACTGTGCCCAGCCAGCCCGGCACCCCGTTTGCCGATCAAATTGTCATTGCCAATGCCGCCATTTGGTCGGGCGCAGTCAGCACCGATTGGGACGATGCGGGCAACTGGTCGTGCCAAGTGCCCAATGCGAGCACTGATGCTGTGATCCCCAGTGGGCTGGCCAATATGCCCTCGGTCAATTCGGCCAATCCGGTGTGCCGCAACCTGACCATCCAGGCCGGGGCCAAAATTGTGGGGCCGGGCACCCTCCACGTCAAGGGCACGTGGGAAAACTTTGGGGCGTTCAATGCCGTGGCCGGCACCATTGTTTTCAGCGGGAGCACTGCCCAAGAAATCAAGGGTGGGGGCACTTTTTTCAACTTGGTGGTGGACAACCCGCAAGGGGCCAGTTTGGGCGGCCCGACCAATGTCCAAAACATATTGACCCTGCGCAACGGTGATCTGGCGGCCAACGGGCAACTAGTGCTGGTGTCGGGCCCGGCCCTGACCGCCATGGTGGTGAACCAGAACGGGGCGGTCTTGGGCACCGCGACCATGCAACGCTACGTGGATGCCTATTCGCCCCGCACCAGCGGTTTGGGCTACAACTATTTGTCCTCGCCGATGAGCAGTGCCCGGGTGAGTGAACTGGCCGATGATTTTCCAATGGTGCTCAACGGCGCCTATGACTGGGTGACCAATCCGAGCAGCTTGCCCT
This sequence comes from Cytophagales bacterium, assembly GCA_043754075.1. GTDB lineage: Bacteria > Bacteroidota > Bacteroidia > Cytophagales > Thermoflexibacteraceae > JALONO01. The sequence goes on from JAYUVL010000090.1 coordinate 3,231, forward strand.
TCCCGAATTTTTACCGCTACCGCGAAAACAAGGTAAACAACAGCCCCGCCAATTTTGATCAATTTGAGCGCGGTTGGGAATCCCCCGCCAACTCTTCGGAGGTGCTGGTTCCCACGTTCGGTTACATTGCCAATATTGCCCCAGAAATCACCCTGGACATCCGGGGAACCCTCAATACCGGCAATTTGACCCGCAAAGTCGCGCGGGGCAGCGGGGTGAATTCGGGCTGGGCCCTGTTGGGCAACCCCTATCCGGCCCCCATTGACTGGGACAAAGTCCGGGATGCCAACCCATTTCTGTTGGGCACCGCCCAGCGGCGGATCGCCACCGGGCAATTTGCGGGCACCTGGGCCTATTATGTGGCCAACACGCCCCTGGGCACGGGCACCAACGGGGCCACCAAGCACATCGCCGTCATGCAAGGTTTCTTTGCGCGGGTGGGCAGCCCCGGGGAATTTGATTTGGTGATGGACAACTCAATGCGCCTCACCGACAACCCCAACCCGCGCTTTTTCCGGCCTGAGATCGACAATGAAGAATATTCCGACGGCCTGATCAAGCTCCGTTTGGTGGGCCACGGGCAGCCATTGGCCGATGAAACCATCGTCTATTTCCGCCAAGGGGCCACCGCCGGGCTGGATCGCGCCTATGACGCACCCAAGAACCAGCTCAACGCGGCCCCGGCCCCCAACTTGGTGAGCGCGGGCCAAGGAACGCGCTTAGCGGTCAATGCCTTGCCCGAACTGGTGGCAGAGGTGGTGGTCCCCCTGCACTTCGCGGTCAACAGCGCGGGCACCTATTCCCTCGCCCCCGAACTGCTGGCCCTGTTCAAGGGCAAGGCCAAAGTAATGCTCGAGGATCGTCGGCTCAACACCCAGCATGATCTTCGCCAAGGTGCCTACACCTTTACGGCCAGTGCCGGGGCCGATACCGCCCGCTTCTTCCTGCGGGTCAGCCCCGATTTGGCAACCCTGCAAGCCAACCAATTGGCCGGCGTGCACGTGTACCCCAACCCGGCCCGGGAGCAGTTGACCCTGCGCCTGACCGGCGAGAGCCGGGGGGAAGTCCGGGTGACCGTGGCCGACCCGACCGGGCGCACCGTCCGCCAATTTGCCACCGAGAAGCCCCGGGACTTGGCCGAGCGCCAGTTGGAGGTGGCCGGTTTGCCCCCGGGCCTTTACCTACTGTCGGTGCAAACCAACACCGGGACCTGCACCAAAAAGTTTATCAAGGAATAAGCCCCACCTACGTGCTGGCAGTGGCCCTGGGCCGCTGCCAGTTCTTTTTTGACCTATTTACAGGGCAAGGGTTAGGATCAATCCAAAATGTTGCTATTTTTCGGGCAAATGAAAACTGCAACCGAAATATGCCAATAAACTATGATAAACCCTTGCTTTTGGAAATAGCATGGGAAGTTTGTAACCAAGTAGGGGGGATTTACACGGTCATTCGCACCAAAATACCCGCGGCCGTCAATGTTTGGAAGGGCAACTATTGTCTTGTTGGTCCTTATGTGCACCCCAATGTGCAGGCTGAATTTGAGGCAAGCGATGATTATGAGAACCCTATCGGGCGGGCCGTGCTCAAAATGCGCCAAGCCGGATTTGAAGTTCACTACGGTTTTTGGCTGGTCACCGGCCGTCCCCGCGTCGTTTTGTTCAACCCCAACAGTGTGTACCACCGGCTGAACGACATTAAGTTTGAGCTTTGGGATCATCACGGCATCTCTACTCCCTCCGACGTGGACCTGATCGACCAAGTAGTGGCTTTTGGCTTCTTGGCCAAGGAGTTTTTCCGAAAATTGGCCGACGGCGACAGCACCCAACAACCACTTGTGGCCCATTTCCATGAGTGGATGGCGGGTACACCTGTTCCCGAAATCCGCTACCTGAACCTGCCCATTACCATGGTTTTTACCACCCACGCCACGCTGCTGGGCCGGTACTTGGCCATGAACGATCCTGACTTCTACAACCATTTGCCCTACGTGGATTGGGCCAAGGAAGACAAGCATTT
>JAYUVL010000091.1:0-2256 GCA_043754075.1 Cytophagales bacterium
AAGGCAAAGTGCTGCCCGGCGTAAAAGCACTGGAAGAATAAACCATTTTCTGGCTGTTCAAACCATCAAGCCCACCCACTCGGCAGGGGTACCATGCCCCAGCCGAGTGGATTTTCCCTCCACTTGTTCCCCACTTTTGGGTGGGGAAAGTTTGGGCCAACTCCACCCAACCCATCCCATTTTCAACATGGATTTTGGCAAACTGGCCACTATTGCCGGGGTTGATTTTGCCCTGCCCGCCGACCACCCACAAACGCATCAAGTGTTGGCGCAGTCTGAACCGGTACAGCCACAGGTATATGTGGGCTGTCCGGTGTGGGCATGCCGTGACTGGGTCGGCAAAATTTATCCTGCCTTGGCCAAAGAGAAGGATTTTTTATCGCTCTACACCCGCCAATTCAACTGCATCGAGCTCAACACCACCCACTACCGAACGCCCGACGGGCCAACCATCGCCCGGTGGCAGCGCGAAGCCGCCCCAGGGTTCAAATTTTGCCCCAAATTGCTGCAAGAGATCACCCACCAGCACCTGCTACAAGGAAAAATGGCCCAAACCCAAACCCAGTTGTTTGCTGATCAGGTGGCTGGGCTGGGCGATAAAATGGGCACCGTTTTCATGCAATTGCCCCCTTACTTTGGCCCCGACAAAACCAAGGAACTGGCCACGTTCCTGCACAACTGGCCCCGGCAAGTCCCACTGGCGGTTGAGTTCCGGCACGAGGCTTGGTTCACGGCCGGAGGGGCAAAGATGAACGAGATAGCGGGCATTATGCAGGAACTATCGGTGGCCACGGTCATCACCGATGTGGCCGGCCGGCGCGATGTGCTGCACCAGCGGCTCACCAGCCCGGTGGCGGTGCTCCGCTTGGTGGGCAACGGCCTCCACCCCACCGATTACCAACGGGCCGATGACTGGGTGCAGCGTTTCAAAACTTGGTTTGGCTTGGGCCTGCGGGCCGCCTATATTTTTGTCCATGAACCGGACAATGCGCTGGCCCCAGAACTGGCCGACTACGTCATCACCAAGTTGAACCAAGAGTGCAGGTTGGCATTGGCTAGGCCCCGGATCCAGCGCGGCAGCCCCCAGGCCAGTCTGTTTTAAATGGTTTTGGTCAAATCAATTTCTTGCCCTTCAACCATTTGGTCTGGAACCGATAGCCAAAGAGCAGGGTGGCACTGGTGATATTGGTCACGTACATCAAACGGCCCACGCGCACGTTTTGGGTATCGAGATAGAAGGTGAGCGCACTAAAAAACCGGTCGCCGTTGTAGCCAACTGCGGTACGGCCAATAAACTTGGCCAACGGGGCAAGGTCACGGAACCTAGGCTCATCGCGCAGGCGGTAGCGTTGCCACTGGAGCCCCAAACTGGCCGAGCCGCTCAAGTTGAAATAAAATTTATGCAGCACAAAAGTATGGGCGTAGCCCGGCACTACGGCAATGCTATAAAAAATGCCTTGCGAAAATCCCGGGCCATATTCAGCTACCTTGGGCCAGGGAACTAAGCTGGAATCGGCAAACAGCTCTGAATACGCCAATGCCCCAGTGAGGATGAATGACCCTGCGCTCTGCAACTGCTGTTCATCGTGCACATGTGTGGCCCGGTACGAAAACTTTTCATTGTTAAACACATAATACACATTGCCCGAAAAATTGAACAGATCTATGTCGGGGCGGTGCGGGTAAATCGCTGAAATCCAATTGGGATAGACACTTTCTGGATTGCGCATGTAGTAACCTTTGTAGTCTTGATAATAAATATCAAAACCCAGTTTACGGCCAAAGCGGTTGATTTGTAGATCAAAATAACGACTGTCGCCGCGCTGCTGCTGGCGAAGCTGGTTTTGCGGCGACTCCTCGGCCAAGCGAAAGCCCACATTCACCGCTATCCGCTTAAACACCACGCCTGCACCAATGGTGCCAATCACATTGGGTTGATAGTTGATGTTTTCCCGCTGCCCACGGGGCAGGATACGGATACCCAAACCGCGATTGTTGACAAAACCCTTGGCTATAATGTCATCCTCATACGTCTTGATATACGTGGACTGCGCTAACGCTGCGTTCTTCAAAAAAGAGACGAGTACAAAAAACAAAAGTGATCGCATGTTCTAACTGATGTTACGCAGAGTGTGTTTTTGACAAAGTTAAATTATTAAAATTACTTTGTTTTATAGAGTCATGCAAGCCCGTAGCAACGTTTTCGGCCAAAAAGTACTCTTTTAGTTTTAAGTTTCATTATCTCTAAAGCCAATA
>JAYUVL010000092.1:0-4581 GCA_043754075.1 Cytophagales bacterium
GCCATCAGGCTGGGCAGGGCATAGCTGCCTCCGCCGGCCAGGTTGTAGGCATAGCGGCCGGTTTTGCCCCCCAGCACGATGCGGGGGTCGGTGTCCGCCCCTTCGTTGGGGCCTTCCTCAAAGCTGGTGTAGTGCCAATAGGCGGGGCCGGGGGTGGCGGGTAGTCCGGGCAATACCAATCGGAGGTAGATTTGGTAGGAGGGCGGCCCGCTAGCAGTAGGTAACCGATAAAAGACCTGATAAGTACCAGCTGGCAAATTGGCCGTGCCGTTTGGTGAAGACTGGCCACATAGCCCGCTGCTATTGTGGCTGATCAGGGGATAATCTGTCCCAGTCCCCAGGTTGCGCACCACCACCACAAGCGAATAATTGCAGGGAAGGGCCGAAACACAAGGAGTTGGACACAACAAATCGGCCGTCGCGCTGACAGGACTGGCTTGGGAAATGGTAAAGACATTGCCGCCCCCGGTGGGCCAAGGGATCAAAGTAGGGACCGGTTGGGGGTTGGTCAGGGTCAACAAGTAATTGATACCCACCGAGGGGGGCGGGACAGGGGGGATGTTTTCGTTGTGGGCCATGCTGGCCACGGGAGTAGTGCCCTTGTAGGCATAAAGGGTCGCCTGGCGCACGCCATCCTCGGGAGCACTTTCCAGCACATTGCCCCGGGCGTCGAAGCGCACATTGGTGAGCTTGCGCGGGTAGTGGGCGGGCACGGTGGCAGGCAGGTTGCCGTCCGGGCCGATCAATGGGGCGAAGGCGTCGTTGGCCTGGTTGTTCCAGGCGCGGGGCTGGGCGGTCTCCAGCTTGTACACATGGCCCAGCACCACCTGCTCAGTGGCCATGGGGTTACCCTGATAGGCGTAAGCGGTAGCGGCTAGTACGCGGCGGTTGCCATTGGCCAAGCTGCCCTTGTAGCTAAACTGCTCCACCGGCGTGCTCACCCGGTTTTGGGCCTGTAGCAACAACAGGGCCGATACCAATGGTGGCGGGTTGTTACTGTTGCCCGCTGGGGGCAGGTTATAGTCAGTAGGGTAGCGGGTCTCGCTGGTCAGGGTTTCGCCCTTGCTGTCGGTGGTTTGGGTACGCACCAGTTGCTGGAAAGCGTTGTAGGTGTAGGCGGTAGTATTCGTAAGGGTATTGTTAGTGGGGCCCTGATCGTAGAGAGTCTCGGTGGTGCTCGTGAGCAGGTTGTCGCCAGTGGCCACCGAATAGTTGAAAAATTCGTAGTTGACACAGCGATCGGTCTCAGTGCTGCCTGCCCCGGGATACGAAATGGCGCACGGCAGCACCTCCCCCACATCTTCGTACCGCTTGCCTACGACAATGCCGATATTGTCATAACTCCGGCCATCGGCCGAGTAGGTGTTCACGGTTGTGGCCACCGTATCAAATGTACAGTTGGCTCCTTGCTTGAACACGGTTTTTTCCAGCAGCAGCCCGCGCAGCCAGTGGCGACTTTCGCGGTATGGCCGCGAGCTGGACATAGGTAACAATCGGACAATATCGGGCACATCGCTAAATCGGTAGGTGGTTTTTCCCTGCTCCCCGTTCTCGCTCCCCGTGTATTCCGTTACATGCCCATAAAATACTGAAGTGCCATCATAGGCATCTAGTTCCCCCACCGGGTCAGAGAACACGGTACGTTCGCGGATCGACTCAGAAAATGTGGGACATGCCCCCAAGACTACCGTGCGAAACTTCCTGATGGTTTGTAAAAATAAAAATGGGTTGGTTGGCGAGGAATTGAGGGCATTGGGCCGGCCCAGCCCGTTTTCATTCAACCCGTATTTATAGACCTTGCTCACGGGCGGGCCGGTGAGCGGATGGCTGGCGATCTTTTTTATCCGCAGTCCCCCGGCATATGTAAGGGCCTGAGTGGCTGGGTCCAGATAGCGGTTGGTCTCGTACTCAAAATCGGTAAATCCACCCATGGGGTACTGTATCCGCTTTAGGATGCCCACCTGCATAAACTCTGGGTCGGCATCGCGGCCCCGTGGATGATTGTTGGCCCCGATGCGCAGTTGTCCATTAACGAGAAAATTGTTGTAGGGGATCAGGCGGTTGGGGATCAGGTCTACGTTGCTGGTTTTGCCGTTGTAATAGCCCCAGTAGTCCTTGCCAGTGGATACTGGGCTGGGCAGGGGCCGCTCATCATACGAGAAACGGTAAGTTTGCACCACAGCCCCGTCGCTGCCCTTTACCACCACTTGATCAAGTTTTAGCCGTTTGCCCTGGCTGGCCGAGGCTTGGCCCTCAATATAATAACTGTGGACAAACTCGATGCGACGCACCAGTTGGTACGCGCCAGTGACCGGGTGGCGGGTCTGCACCTCAATGGCACTCAGCCTCTTGTTGGTCACCAGCCAGTCTTGGCGGTCAGCGGCGGCAACAAAAAGCACCCGGCCTTGGGGAAAGGTAATCTCGGTGGGTAACTGTTCCACCGACTGTGAAACTGGGATGGTATTCGTTGGCACTGCTCCCGTGTTTTGCGTAAAAATTGAGCACGTGGTATTGTCGTTGTCTTCATCGCGGATGTCGGTTTGCCGATCCGATCGGGTATAGGACGACACACTGCTGTTGGCTTGGTAAGTAAAGTTCACCTCGTCGTTATAAGGCGACCGGATTTTGTTGAGCACCCAAGCCGAGGCTGGGCCACCATCACCTGATACCAATGCTTCCGGGCTTTGAAACGTATAGACAGATCCACTGGCCGCAGTGAGATCAAATTTAATAAACGAGTTGCCCTGATTGAACGGGTTACCCGTTAATTGGTAGCCCACCCTGGTGGGCGAGAGCGGAATATTGATCGGTTGGCCCTGTTTGTTGAGGATGAAACTGCCATTTCCACCGGGAAAATTGTAGCGGAACACATCGGGCTGGCCGTCGTGGATCTCCGCCATGTTGCGCAGGTAGTCAAAATTCGTGGGAATACAACAGTTTTGTTGCAGGTCAGTCCTGATGGGGATTGCCGGGTTTAGGTACCCTACCGAACTTTCGTCGGGCTTGCCCTGCACCTTGCGCCGGATGGCCCCGCCTGCATTGAGGCTCCAGCCCAAACCCACCCACGAGGCTACGTCGCTCACCTTGATCCCGCTGGCGTGGTAGCTCAGTGTAATGGGCACGGTGATGTCCTTGGTCTGGATAGTATAAAGGGGAATGCTGATTTCCGGCACCCCAGTGGATAGGTTTACGGGGTAGTCACCATAGCGGCCCATAGCGGCGGTGTTGGGGGCAGCGATATTGGGCTGGGCCTGGGCTGTTAGACTGGCAAAAGTAAGCAGGCTAAGCCAAGTTGCGTAAACGACAAGTCTCATTAGGTTGCTAAAGAAAGGTAGAACAAGCAAAAAACTAACATGCAGCAGTTATTGAGCAATTATGTACTTTTTGATGAACAAACCTAGATGAGAAGATGCGGAAAACCTATTTTTCAATGTTAAATTATTGTTAAAAGTTATAAACTAAACTGAATTGGTCAATGGCTGGGGGGTGCAGGTCTTTGTCCAGCCCCAGTTTACCGTAACACAAACCAACGCTAGGCGTGTTGTGCCCTAAACTAGTTAGTTATGCTTGGCAGTGGATAGCTGGCTTGACGAAAGTCACAGACTTTCGCGCTTTTTGGGTGCAAAGTCACAGACTTTGCACAACGGGCGCGGACTTTGCCCAACGCACGAACCGGGGATAAAAAAAACCATTGACCAAAATGAATTTGATCAATGGCTGGGGAATGCTTACCGTATTGGGGGCTAAAAAAACTTGGTCATGCCCGGCTGGGACATCGGGTTGCCCGCGAAGGCATCGGTCAAATTGATTTTGCCCGGGGTCAACACCTCTTTGGAGCTGAGCGCCTCGTCATAGCTGATGGTTTGCCCAGAATAGGCCACCATGCGCCCCATGAGGGCCAGCATCGTGCTTTGGCTCATCCATTCGCCATCGTTGATGGGCGTGCCACCGCGCACGGAAGCAAACAACTCGTCGTGCTCTTTTTGGTACATATCACCCTTATCGCCCCGATAGTCCCACACTTGGCCATCGTTCATGGTGATTTTGTGCACGCCTTTCATGCAGTCCACGGTGCATTGGCCCTTGGTGCCCAATATCTCCACCGCGTAGGAAGAGGAGCACCCGGATTGTTTGCGGCTGAAATGGAAACCTTTGGCTCCGCCGGCGTATTCATAGACGATGGCAAAGTGGTCAAAAATATTGCCCATTTCCTTGCCGGTGTTCACTTGCCGCCCGCCGGTGCCGGTGGCGCGGAGGGGAGCTTTGTCGCCCAGGGCCCAAGACATCATATCAAGGCTGTGCACGGCCTGCTCGGCAATGGAATCGCCCGATAACCAGTTGAAATGGGGCCAGTTGCGGAGCTGGAACTCGGCCTCGGTCCATTGGGCCTGCCGGTCTTTGCTCCACGCCGGGCCAGTGTTGTAGGTATTGTAGATGCTCAGCACCTGGCCAATTTCCCCGTTGAGGATCTTGTCGAAGGTGGCGCGCTTGGGCAGGTCGTAGCGCCAGCAAAAGCCCGATACCACGGCCAATTTTTTCTGCTTGGCCTCGCGGGAGGCAGCCAGCACCCGGCGCACGCCC
>JAYUVL010000093.1:0-2484 GCA_043754075.1 Cytophagales bacterium
CTTTGGTGGGCGGGCTTTGGCCTTGGCTGGCCATTTTGGCGCAAACTCCGGCCCAGGACAGCCTGCGCCAGGTGCTGTACACTTTGGCTGACCGTGACACCAACAAAGTGTGGTCATATTTGCGGTATGGCGAGTATTTTGAGCTGGATAATCCCGATTCAGCCACTTTTTTTTACCAACGTTCTCGCCAATTGGCGGTTCAGATCAATTTTCGCCGGGGCATAGCCGCTTATGTGGGCTATCAAATAGTGGTGCTCAACAACCAAGGCCGCTATCGGGAAGCCCTCTCCCTGTGCAAGGAAGCCTTGTCGATTTATCTTGAGGCGGGCAGCCCCCGCGATCGGGCGGTGGCCTACAACAACTTGGCAAATGAGTGGGAATACTTGGGCGATTACCCGCTAGCCACCGAGAACTACCTGAAAGCCCGCCAATTGGCCGAATCGATCAACGATCGGTCGCTCTTGCGCATTTTGAACAATAACCTTGCTTCGGTTTTTATCGACCAGAAAGCATATGCCCGGGGGAAGGCTTATGCCCAGATCGCCTTGCGGATCGCCCGCGAACTGGGCAATGATTACGGGATTGCCTCCTCGACGATCAATTTGGCCATTGCTGAGCAGTATTTGGGAAATTATGCCCAAGCGCAGTCATTGTACAGTGAAGTAGAAAAAATAGGCCTAAAAATTGACGATTATGTCATTCAACTTGACGGAATTGTGGGCCAAGCTGAGATTTGGTTGGCGCAAGGAGCATTTGCCAAGGCGACCGATGGCTGGCAAACTGCTTTGAGAATGGCTCAGGGCCACGACAATCCACCGTATCAACTTACCGCATGGAAAGGGTTGGCGGCGGTTTATGCCGCCACCCAGCGGCCGGTTCAAGCCCGGGAAGCCTTGGCCAAGGCATTAACATTGGCCAAGACTTTGGGAACCAAGCAAGAACTGCGCGACTTGTATTTGCAAGCGGCGGAATTGGAAGAACGAATGCAGCAGTGGCCCCTTGCTTTGCAATACCGCAAGCAATTTGAAAGCCTGAATGATTCGGTTTTTAACGAAAAGGGCCGGGCCAGCATCAATTTGGCCGAAGCGAAGTATGAATCCGAGCGCCAAACGGCCCAAATAGCCCAATTGGAGAAGGCCAATCGCCTACAAAACCAGTTCAATTATTTGGCGGCGGCCATTATTATCGGATTGTTGGTTATTGGGCTGTTATTGTTGCGCTATTTTCGCCAAAAGCAATTGATCGCCAGCCAAACCCAAGCCTTGCTGGCCCAACACGTGCGCGAACTGGAGCAGGAGAAACAGCTTTTGGCCGTCGATGCGGTGCTGCGCGGGCAAGAAGAGGAGCGGGGCCGATTGGCCAAGGACCTGCACGACGGTTTGGGTGGGATGCTCTCTGGGGTCAAACTTTCGCTCGCTTCATTTTTTACCCATCATACCATGACCAGAGGTGCTCAACTATTGCCCGAAGAGTCGGCCCAGGGCTTGCTGAAGGCCATCGAGATGCTCGATGCTTCCATTGGTGAACTTCGCCGAGTGGCCCGCGACATGATGCCCGAGGCATTGGTGCGCTTTGGCCTCCAAGATGCCCTGCAAGACTTTTGTGCCAATTTGGCCCAGGCTGCTGGCCTGCAGATCAGCTATCAAGCCATCGGCTTGGATGAACGCTTGCCGGCCACCACCGAAACCGTACTGTTTCGCATAGTGCAGGAATTGCTCAACAACACCGTGAAGCATGGCCGCGCCCACGAGGTGATGGTGCAGTTGCTGCGCGACGGCCCGCGATTGAGCCTCACCGTGGAAGATGATGGTCAGGGTTTTGACCCAGCACAGCTTGACCGGGCCCCGGGCATTGGGTGGGCCAACATTCGATCACGCGTGGATTACTTGGGGGGCAAACTCGATCTCCAGTCGGCTCCCGGCAAAGGCACTTCGGTCTATATTGAGCTGGAAATCAAATAATTGACGATTCATTTGCGAGCGGGTGAAAAATCTTAATTGGGTGGGGCTGGTAGCGAGTGGCTTGGCTTTGAAAAATTTGGGAGCAAAAAGCTAGAGCAGTCCTCTTTCCACTGCCAATTTGATCAGGGCCGCCGTATTTCTGGCCCCCAGTTTGGCCAGTAGGTTTTTTCGGTGGCTGTCCACCGTGAGTGGGCTCACGAAAAGTCGCTCGGCAATTTCCGGATTGGTCAACCCTTCGGCAATGTGGGCCAGCACTTCCTTTTCGCGGCGGGTGAGTAAAGGCGAGTTGGGGGCAGGGTCGTTTTGGGCCAGCATTTGGGCCAGTTCCAGGTCAAGGTAGAATTTTCCTTCGGCCACTTGCCCAATGGCCAGCAGCAGGGTGTCCCGATCCACGCTTTTGAGCACATAGCCCAAGGCTCCGGCCTCTATCATCTTGGAAATATAGCTCCGTTCTTTGAATGTGCTCAGGCCCAATACTTTGACTGCCGGAAAATCGTGGCGGATCTGGCGGCACAAGGCTATC
>JAYUVL010000094.1:0-2826 GCA_043754075.1 Cytophagales bacterium
ACCCTAAAAGCGATGATCTGACAAATTTTTTTTCCGCCAATCAGGCAAAAGACGGGAGACCAATTATCACCTAATCATTTATCCAAGCAATTATAAACCGCAACCAATATGATCCGATTTTTCACCTTGTTTTTAGTGCTCTTGATTGCCAATCGGCTGGTACTGGCCCAAGCCCCGTGGGAGGCAGCCACCTACCCCGATGAGGCCGGTTTCCAACGGCGAACCGCCGGGATGCTCCACCGGATCGCGGCCCAAGGGTTTGGGGAGCGCAGCCAAGCCCCTTCGGTTTGCCCCGATACCGGCCTGCCCGTGCACACCTACGCGCTGGCGGGTGAGGAAGTGGTGTCCCCCTACACTGGACGGCGCTACCGCCAAGGCGACACGGGCTACTTCGGCCCCAAGCAGCGCGACTCGCTGGGGCGGATTGTCGCTTTTGGTGGCGATCCCCTCAAATATGACCTGCCCCCGGCCACGGCGGCACTGCTGCTGTCGGCCACCCCCGACAAAGCGCGGGCTTTTTTGTCCATCCCCGGCAACCTCAACCAGCAATACCACTTTGCGGCCACCCACTGGGCACGGTTTTACCCTCTCCTGGCCCCGCAAATGGGCAGCGCATGGCAGCAAGCCTTTTGGCAGGCCGTGGGCAACTATTCGGAAAACCGCCGCCCATCTGACGGGGGCCGGGAACATGCCTCGGCCCTGTCCAGCCCCCATACCTTGGTGGGAGAACCCGGTAAATTCATCGGGGGCAATGCCAAGGATGGTGGCACCGAAAACCACAAGTTGATGTGGCGCACCTCGGCCCTGCTTTATGCCCAACTGTGCCCCGAAACCGCCCGCATATCGGGTTATTCGCCCGCCGAGGCCGAAAAATTGATCAAGAAAATGCTCCGCGATTTCCTCAAACAGCTTTTCCGCACCGGCAATGGCGAATACGACTCGTCCATCTACTACCCCCACGCGATGGCGGGCTGGCTCAACCTCTACGATTTCTCCCCCGATGCCGAGACCCGGCTGCTGGCCAAGGTGGCCTTGGATTATGCCCTGGCCACTTACGGGCTGAAAGTAATCAATGGTAGTTTGGCGGGGGCCCAAAAGCGCGGCTACCCCAACGGCGAGATGAACGAGATGGAGCGCTACCTGTGGGCGTGGACTGGCGATCACACCCACCCGGTTGATTTGGCCCAGTTCACCACCTCGATCCAGCAGGCCACCACCCGCTACCGGCCCAATCGGGTTGTTTTCAACCTATTGACCAAAAACATTCCGTTGCCGTTTGAGGCGCAGATGGCCCGGCCCAGTTATCATTGCGACGAACCAAACGTATTCCAAGAAACTTTTTATGGCTCCTCCCACTTCGGGCTTGGGAGCGTGGCCCTGGGCATGGTGGACAACCCCGGGCAGCAGACCGTTTGGTCGTTGGTGGCCAAGGGGGCTGCGGGAAACTTCGTCTTTTCGGGGGGGCAACCCCGCTATGGGCAGCCCGGAGGGCACAGTCCCTACACCCAAACCCTGCAAAAACGGGGAACGTTGATCGTGATGACGGGCCCCAATGCCCCCCCTGCCCCAGCGTCTCTCACCCGCGAACAGCAACACCGGGCCGATACGACCCGCATTCCACTGGGGGTGCCCGGGCCACCCGCTGGGCAAGGCCCGGCTGATTTGGCCGACTATGTGCGCCAAGCCCGCCACCACGCCGCTACTTGGCTGTTTGTGCCAAAAAATGTTGATCACATCCGGGAGCAGTCCGGGCGGATCTTTATCCAAGCTGGCGAAACCTTGCTGGCCGTGCTGCCGTTTGGGACCAGCCAAAAAGCGGCCCCGTTTTACTGGCTGGATGCCAAAACGGCCGAAGTGAAGCCGGCTGGTCAGCCCCTGGATCCAGCTCAGCGGGTGCTCAATGCCTATAAAATTCTGGTGATCCCCGGCCAGATCTCGGGCTATGTGGTGGAGGCCAGCGAAAAATCCACCCACGGGACGCTGGACGCGTTTATGGCCCAGATCCAGCAAAAAGTCAAATTGACCACTGATGAACTGGTGAAGCAACAGAAAATTGGCTACACTTCATTGCTGGGCGATCAGTTGGTGATGCAGTACCAGCCGACGGGCCTCAAAGCCGGGGGAGCTATCAACGGACAAGCCATTGATTACGCCGCATGGGCGGGTGGAATGGCCTATCAAAGCCCTTTTGTGAAAGTGGGCCAGGGCAAAATGACGTTGAGTGATGGAAAAACCCACTATTCAGTTTGGTTTGAAGGCGATGTGCTGCGCTTCGGCCAAGAGTAAAACCAGCAATGGTGGTCAACTCATTCGCCGATTGTTTGGCAGAGTTCCACCAGCAGGCCATTGGTGGTTTTGGGGTGCAGGAAACACACCAACTTGTTGTCGGCCCCGGGCTTGGGCTCGGGATTCAACAAGGTGAATCCCTCCGCTTGTAGGCGGGCCATTTCGGCGCGGATGTCGGCTACCTCGAAGGCAATGTGGTGCATCCCTTCGCCCCGCTTCTCGATGAACTTGGCAATGGGGCTGTTTTCGTGGGTGGCCTCCAGCAACTCGATCTTCGTTTCACCCAATTGAAAAAAAGCCGTTGATACGCCCTCTGAGGCCACCGACTCGGTTTTATAGTGCGTTTGGCCAAATAACTTGGCAAATAGATCATTGGCTACCGCCAGATCTTTGACGGCAATGCCGATGTGTTCGACCCTGAGCATTTGTAAAAAGTGAAATGGATGGATCAATCGATCACCGCCCCAATGCCCCGTTCGGTGATGGCATTGCGCATGGGCAGTAAATCGTCGTATCGGCCCTGTTTGACTGCGCACTTGC
>JAYUVL010000095.1:0-7828 GCA_043754075.1 Cytophagales bacterium
GGTTGAAACCTGATAGGTGTCAGCCACGAAGTTTGCTCGGATTTTCCAAAAATCAGCAAAATGCTCTGGGGCCAAATCGCCGTCGATCAAGCATTCCCGGCACACAATAAAATTTTGATCAATGGTGGTCAGCCGCAACTGGTCGGCCAAGCAGTCGCCACATAAAATGTGATAGGTTGTTGCCATTGGAAACGGTTGTTGTCGTTGCGTTGCTTTTTCAATGTTACAGTCTTCCAACGAGGCGATCAAGATCGTTTTCCAACAAAACTCCCCTCCCCTTTGCTTGGGCCCGGTTGGCCAAATGAGGGAGGGGAGCGGGCCTATTGTTGTTGAGTGCTCGGAAAGTTAGACCATTGCCTTGTCTTCCTGAACTGCAACTACAAGGGGCGGTTTAGTCAATCCCGCTGAACAAGCGGTTCCAGCGCACTTTGCTTTCTTCTTCGCTTGGGTTGGGGTTGATGGACAACCAAACAAACAGGGCCTTGCCCAGAATATGGTCTTCGGGCACAAAACCCCAAAAACGGGAGTCGGCCGAGTTGTGGCGGTTGTCGCCCATCATCATATAATAGTTTTGCTTGAAGGTATATTCCTTCACTTCTTTGCCTGCAATCGACAGCTTGCCGCCTTCCAATTTAACATCTTCGTTGCCCTCATAATAACGGATAATGTGTTCGTACAAAGACAAATTCAGGGCATCGATCGGCAGCACTGCTCCTTTTTTGGGAATGCGCAAAGGGCCAAAATTATCCATGCTCCAATCAAATTTGGGAAGTACAACCTTCTCAATGCCATTGACTTGACTAAAAAAGCGCGCACTCGAGTAGGCATCTGAGCGCTCATATACTTGTTTGGTCAACTTGACGGTAAACGCTGCCTCGCGGAGTTTTTCGGCGGTTAGCGAATCGGTGTGGACTTGGTAGCCCTCGCCGGTCTGATCCACGTCAGTGATGCCAAAACCTTGAAAAACACGCTCTTTCAACACTTCCCGGGTCTCAAGGGCATAACTAGTCTGGGACTCAGCCGGGGCCGCAATGGCCTTGCCGTTGATAAATACTTGCTGATTGACCATTGCAATCTCCTCGCCCGGCAACCCGATGCACCGCTTGATATAGTAGGTTTTCATATCGGTGGGCAGGTCAACTTCCGGCGGATAATTGAACACCACCGCATCGTTGCGCTTCACCTCGGAGAAACCCGGCAGCCTGAATTGGGGCAATTGGATCCAGCGCAGGAACGATGGGATATCAGTTCCCCAGATTTTGTTGGCAGCCAATGGAATTTGTAGTGGTGTTTTGGGCGTGCGGGCACCGTAGTGCATTTTGCTCACAAACAAGTAATCGCCCACCAGCAATGATTTTTCCATTGAAGGAGTGGGAATGGTGAACGGCTCAACAAAAAACCAGCGGAACACAGTGGCCACAATGACCGCAAAAACCACGGCATCCACCCATTCGCGCAGGGCACTTTTGGGGGGCTTGGGCGTTTTATCGGTCTTTTTATCAGTATTCTGATTCGTGGATGATAGACTCATTTGGCGATCAATTAAATTTTTGTCGCAATAATAACGTATTTTTTATTCTTTCTTTACTTCCAGGTATTGGATGGTGGCCCCTGGCAGGCCCGTGAGCGACAACCCTTCGGCCACCAAGCGGTAGCGCGTGGGCGCATCAGCCGTGTGGAACATGATTTTGGCCCGGCCCAAGGGATCTGTCTTGATCTGCCCGTTCCAATAAATGGTGGACCGCATATCTGGCTTGGGTGTTTTGGGGGGCGCTTTGGTGTAGTTGGGGTGGTAGAATTCGCGGGCTTTGTAGTAGCCCAAAGCCACATAATTGACAATGCCCTCGCGGGGGAGCGTGCTAGACGGGTTGTCACTGCCCCGCCGGGTGTAAATGGCAATCACCCCATTGGCGCCTTGCACTCCGTAAATGGCCGCCGAAGTGCCTTTGAGCACCTCGATGGATTCCACATCGTTGGGGTTGATGGTGTTGGCCGCGCTCAAATCGCTCATGGGCACTCCATCGATCAATAGGAGCGGGGCAGTGCCGCCACTCAATGAATTGGGCCCCCGGATCTGGATGTTGTAGCCACCTGCCCCATCAGGGGTAACCTGCATCCCGGCCACCCGGCCTTGGAGAGCCTGCAAGATATTGCCCGAAGCGGCCATTGCCCCAAAATTGTTGTCCTTGGCCGTGAGTACCGCATCGGCCTGGCTGTGGATCCGGAAGCGGCCATCTTCTTTCACTTTGTCCTCAATCTTGCTGTCTTTGACCTCGACCTCCCGCAATACCTGATCGGCAATGTCCTTGAATGAAAGATCGGCGAGGGTTTGCTGGCGGCGATTGGCCAAATAATCTTCGGCTTGGAACGCATGGAAGGGGAATGTGCGCGGTGGGGCAGCTAGGAAAATCGGTTCGTTTATTTTGATGTTGAGCCGTTTGCGATCTTTGTCGGTGCGGGCCTGCACCACCGTTTTGATCGTGTCCCTGTAATCAAGCCCCCCGAAGAAGAACCGGCCCAACGAATCAGTTTGGGAGTTGACGATCAAGCCATCTTGGTTGGTCACCATCAAGGTCAAGTTGCCCTTGCTCATGGGCTTGCCGTTGGGCAACATGACCGTACCGCCCAGCCCAAAGGATTGCTCGATGAAGTATTTGGGTTGGGGCATTTCTCCCTTGGCGATTTTTTGCCAAACAAAACGCCGCCAGCCTTGGGTGATCAGCAGTTGATCCAGCGATTCGTGTACCGCCTTGGTCACCGGCCACTGGAAGTAGTAGCCGGGCTGTTCTATCACGCCTTTCACCTCCGAGGAAAGCAGCAGATAGGCTTGGATGTTTTCTTGGCCCACTTCTTCGTATTTTACTTTCTCGGCATCGGTCACGGCCAGCGATAGGCATGTGACTACCGGCTGCCCAGTGGGACTGGTCACTTGTATTTCCAGTTCCACCGGCTCGCGGGGCTTGAAAACGGTTTTTTGGGGCACAAGTTGGACACTAAGCTGATGGTTGCGGCGGTTGTAGGTCAGTCGCTCGCACAGCGGTTCGCCCTTGGTGTCAAACAGGGTCCACTGCACCACGCCCTCGGGAAAGCGGGACTTGGGCACCGAAACGGTGAACAACGGCCCATCCATTTTGCCCCTGGCGACAAAGTGGACTTTGCCCCGGCTCTGGCCCAGCAAAATGATCTCGCGCTGCGCAACCACCCACGATTGGCTGGCCGAGATCTGGGCTTTGAACACGGTATCGGTGTCGGTATGTGACAAAGTGAGCATGGCCCCTTCGGCCTTGGCGGGGGGCAAGGCAAACTCCGTAAAGGTGCTATCGGGGCGGTATAGTTTGGCCTTGTAGCCCTTGTCCACTTCCGGCACAAACCGGAACGCCCCAATGCCGGCGCGTGTAACTTGGAACCGGGCCACGGTTACTCCCTCATTGCTCACCACTACGCCGCTGCCATTGATTCCTTTGCCAAATTGATCGGTCACTTTGAACCCCACCCGGCAACGAAACCCGGCGATCATCTCGCCACCCTCGGGAAAAAATTGCAATTTGGCCTCGGGTGTATAGGTGGTTTTGGCTGCGCCATTACTGGATGCTTTTGGGTCAAACACTTCCATTGGCCGATCAAACACTGCTTCTTCCCCGAAATTTTGCATCCAATTGGTGTAGGCCCGAAGCCGGTAAGTGCCAGCGGGAAGGGAATCGGGAAGGGAAAAATCGGCCACTGCGGTGCCCGTCATGGTGTCCAGGTTGAGCATCAAGCGACGGTGCAGTTTGGTATCTGGCTGCAGCAACTCCACATACACTATTCTGCTCAGTGCAGTTGGCGTGTGGATGTTGGCATCGGCCACTTGCACTTTGAGCCAGATGTCATCGCCCAGCGCGTAGTAAGGTTTGTCGGTATTGACCCAAATTTTTTCTTGGGCAAACGCCGCGTTGTATTTTTCAAGATTGCCAATAAGGGTGGGCACAATGTCGTTGCTGGGCGTGGCTCCCATGAACATCAGCAACAGGGCAATCAATGTCAGGCATTGGTGAAGTGTTTTCATGCGTTGGTTTGGGGCGTCAAACCGCCCCATCAAGTTTACGATTAAGAAATAATTGGCAACTGTTTCTTAGGAATTTTTATCGTTCAAAACGAGTATCTTTACTAACGCAAATTACGCGATTTTGATTTTTTTGTTGATGTTATTACTTTATTTTTATCAAAAATTCTGCGCTAAAGCAAGAAAAATATTTGCTCGCGGGCGCTCATGGCCGATGAAGTGGTTGGTTCAAAGACTTCCCGCTAGTCTTCATTGGCCAATAAATGGAAAAAGCCTTTGGTGGTTCCATCGTCCCAATCTATTTAATGTGTAAATACTCCTTTTGGGTTATGTTGAGAAAGTATGGCCCGCGTAACATCGTTGGTGGAACATGATTTTGGTGGCCGCTGCATGGTTTTCGTCCTTCTTGAAAAACAACAGGCCCTTTGCACCAAGCGCCTGTTCCCAGCCCACAAGCCGGCTGCCTTCCATACGCCCCATCCTATCTTTTCCCCACCGGTGGTTTTCCTATTTGCAATCATGGGCAAAAGCCTCCCATTGATCCGCGCAAAACGCATTGATCTTGCTGTTTTGCGCAGTTGGTGCCATCTTTTGACGCTTGCGGTGTTCCATTTGCCAATCAAGTGGGCCAACTGCCATTTTGCTTGCTTTTGGGCTGCGGCAATGAGGACAGTTTACTTTAACTGTTACTTCGTGCGCAATACAAAGTTGGCACACTTCATTGCCGTTTTTCTCTGCCAATACACTTGTTGCCACCCTGCCTCGTTTTGTTCACGTTAGCAAACAATGCCCATTGATCATGATCAGCGACTGGACGGGGCGAAAATCAATAAAACAGTTTGGTATGTCGTTTGTAAGTAGCTAAAACAAACACCTAAATTTTCATAAAATGAAACTTCCTATTTGGATCAAACATCGGGTACAAGGACTGGCTCTGATCGGTTTATTGTTGTTTGGCAATGCCTGCGGCACTAAATCAACGGCAGATGAAGTAGTTCCTGACGCTGACACCCAGACCATCACCGACAACGGCACCATGGACATGCTAATGCTGGACGGGGTGCAGATTACCGAAGATGGTTTTGATGGTGATTTGAACGGGATATCCAGTGGCCGGTCCGAAGGCTGTGGTACAGTGAACCTCAACCTGCAGCAGGGCATACTCGGGATCAACTTTGGTACGAGTGGTTGTGTGGGCGAAGACGGGCGCAACCGCAGCGGAACCATTAACGTCAGTTTTCGGGGGGGGCGTTTCCACGAAGAAAACGCTCAGATCACGATCACCTACGTCAACTACATTGTGGACGGTTATGTGCTCAACGGGGTGGTAACTGTCAATAATTTTAAATTGCAGCCCAACCGCTCTTCTTACAGCATAAACACGACCAATTTTGTGGTGGCTTACCCCAATAACGGTGGTCAGATTTCATTTACTGCCCAACGCGACATAGACTCCAACCGGGGTCGGAATTTGCGTTCAAACGACAATGAATGGCGCATCAAGGGCATTACTACGGGTACCAATCGTTTGGGCCAACGTTTCAGCTACAACATCACCGAACCATTGATCGTATTGGGCAGTTGCTTGGCCCAGCGCAATCCTTATCCCGTGCGTGGCAAAATAAATGGTAAACTGGACAACCGGCCCGAGGGCCAGCTCGATTGGGGCATTGGCGCGTGCGATAAGCAAGCAACCATCAAGTTTGAAAATGTGACACGGGTAATCACGTTGCCCTAATCACCCCTTTTTTCAAGCACAAAGGCTTCAAACTTTAAAAAGTTTGAAGCCTTTTTTATTTCAATCCCAGAAGGATGAGTGGATTGAGTTCAAAGGCACTGAGACGATCATCGCTTGATCAGTAAACCAATGCTAATGGATTGGAATGCCTGTGCCATGCTAGTTCACGTTATCGCCGCGGAGCAAGCGGAGGCGCTTCCGGGCTTCCACCGTGAAAATGCTGCCCGGAAATTTGGTCAATTGGGCCAGGTACAGTTCTTGGGCCTTCGAATTGTCCTTAAGATTCTCCTCGTAGATCCGCGCCATTAAAAAATTGGCATCATCGGCCCAGATATCTTCCTTGTATTCCTCCCCAATCCGTTTCAATTCCGCAATTGCTTTTTCAAATTGTCCTTTTTTATAAAAAATGCTTGCTTTTCCCCAATAAATTTCATCAGTAAGCGAGTGATTGGGAAACTGCTTGAGCATGTTGTCATACTTGATCAGTGCTTCATCCAACTTGCTCTGAAACACCAACAGATCAATGGCCGCAAACTCGCGAAGTGTGGCTTCGGTGGTATCGAGCGAAATGTTGTCACCGATCAACAGTGACAATTGCATGGCATCGTTGGCAATTTCGCGGGTGGTAGCCAGTTTGAGCACGTCGAGGTATTCTTTGGCATATTCAAAATCACCCTTGAAATAAGAGAGTTTGGCATTTTTGAGCTTGGCCAACTGCCCGGTGTTGGTGTTCTTCTCCGATTTTTCCACTTGCGAATAGAGCAGGGTCGACTCCCACGGTTCGCCCTTGAGCAGGTAAATGTCACCCAGATCCAGCTTGGCTTGGGCCACTAAATCCTTCTTCATGCCGGGCGTTTTGGTGAGCCGTTCCAGGATGACAATGGCCGTGTCCTTGTTGTTCAAATAAAACGCTTGCAACAGGGCCAAGCTCCTGGCCGCCTCGGCGGTGTTCTCCAGCAAGCCAAGTTCACTGATGAGCTGGGCATAATCGGTGGCCAGGGAACGGATCCGCAAATAATCGACTGGGAAGGTGTTTTTGACCTGCTCTTCTTTGGATTTGATGAGCATCTTGCGCGACACGGGATAGATGTCCTGATCCCGGTATCGATCCACCAAGTATTCAAAAATCTTGGTGGCCGACCCAAATTCTTTGTTCTCGATGGCCAACATACCCAAATCGTAGAGGTTGTAGCCCAACAGTTTTTTCCGCCGATCTATGGCCTTGGCTTGGACAAAAGCTTTGTTAAAGTCCTTCATCTGGATGTAAAACCAGACCAGCATTTCATTGTAGGCAATTTGATCGGGGTATTTTTGGATGTACTTGACCAATGTAGGCTCCAACTGGGCCAGTTCTTCATCGTCGCGCACCCTGGACTGCAAGATGTTTTGGATATACTCCAATTGGTTTTCACCCTCGTTGAGCAGTTCCAGGTACTCTTCCAGCATTTTGTCCACTTTGCCCGAAATTGAATACAAGGAAGCCAACTCATATATAAATTTATCGTTGCCATTTTTTCGTCCGGCAAGATAGACCTGCTCGGCGTAATCAAACAAATTGGCATTGATAAAGTGCCGGGCAGCATAGCGAATCTGGTTATCGTCTTTCTTGATCAGGGCAATAAAGTTTTCCAAGTGCTTGGCAGCTTCTTCGCGGCGCCCCTGCAAGTTGAGCAGCACCCCGTAGTCCACACTGAACATGGATTCTCCCGACGCCGTCCATTGCCCGACCGAAGGGCCTCCCGAAACTTGTGACGCGCGATTGCCGTGACGCGAAGGGAAACCTGCGGTCCAACCCAGCGGAAGCCCTGCGCCGAGCGCGGATCACGGCGGCTCAAGGTAGAGCACCACAAATTCCTTCGGATTGGTGGGATGCATTCCACTGTAATAGAACCCCTGTTTGCCATCGTCGGTGGCCACAGAACCGTTCACAAACGGTATACTAATTATTACCGAAGCGTTTTTGGTTTCCGATAGACCGTAGCGCCACTGCCAGATTTCATAATTCTCTTTCAGGCCTGTGGCCTTCTTGTGAGGTTCTCCCAGAAGAC
>JAYUVL010000096.1:0-5608 GCA_043754075.1 Cytophagales bacterium
CTCGAGAAATAATTTAATCCTTGACGCGAAACCTTAGTTTGGCCCTTTAACCCAGAAAAATTGTAGTACACTTCGTGTTTGCCATTTGATTTCACAAAATCACGGGTGTAATCTTGGATCAAGGCAGTAAGGAGGTGTTGGTGATGAAAGGGCAAAACCGAACCTTTGTTTCGCAACCTAAAAATAATGCGTGCTCTCAACGTACCTAAAGCTAAAAATGGAGACGAAAGTTATAACAGATTTCCGTAAATGTTGTTTACGAATGTTGGTAGTTTTTTTAAAGTCTTGGGAAAAACCGCATTTAATCGCTTTACATTGGGGGTGTTTTGTGCACGAAAAGCACATGAAATAATTTATTTCAGTGGGTCATAACCGCTTTTGCTCCAAGGATGGCAACGGCCAATCCGCTTGATTCCACACCAAGTACCTTTGAAAGGGCCATATTTACCGATAGCCTCAATCATGTACTGGGAGCAAGTGGGCGTGTAGCGGCAAGCTGACGGGAAGAGTGGTGAAAGTGCTGCTTGATAAAATTTTACAAAAAAAATGGCTGTTTTTGATAACAAATGCATGTGCGCCTGTTGAGTTTTGTGCAATGTATAAAATTGTACAGACGTGGGCGAGCAAACTTGGTTTCAGGATCGATGTTTTTTGGCCAGCTTTAGGTAAGCAATCCGCTAAAAACTGTATATTTGAACTTGAGATTGGTCAATTGTACTCTTAAATTTTAGTTCATAAATATGAAAAAAGACAAGAATCAAATCCTGAACGGAAATCCAGTGTCTCGGCGGGATTTTGTCAAAGCCTCGGCTTTGGCAGCCGGTGGTTTAGTGACGGCGCGAATGCCCTCCGCTTTTGCTGACGGAGCCGATGACACCATCAAAGTTGCCCTAGTCGGGTGCGGGGGGCGTGGCACGGGGGCAGCAGTCCAAGCCTTGGCCACCAAATACAAGGTGAAATTGGTTGCAATGGCCGATGCTTTCCAAGATCAGCTCGATGAGTCGTACAAAAACCTGACGGCCAAGCAGTACAAAGATTGGTCTGGAGCCGCCGTTGACGTGAGCAAAAAAGTGGACGTGCCCAAAGAACGGCAATTTGTGGGCTTTGATGCTTATAAAAAAGCCATTGCTTTGGCCGATGTGGTGATTTTGGCTACTCCGCCCGGTTTCCGCCCCCAACATTTTGAAGAAGCAGTGAACGCGGGCAAACATGTGTTCATGGAAAAACCCGTGGCCACTGACGCACCCGGCATCCGGAAGGTGCTGGCCATGGCCGAAGTGGCCAAACAAAAAAAGCTCAATGTGGTGGTGGGCCTGCAACGGCACTACGAAAATAGCTACCGCGAAACCATGAAACGGGTTCACGGCGGCGAAATCGGCGAGGTGGTGGCCGGTCAGGTCTACTGGAACAACGACGGGGTGTGGGTCAAAGACCGCGATCCCAAATGGACCGAGATGGAGTACCAAATGCGCAACTGGTATTATTTCAACTGGCTGTGCGGCGACCATATTAACGAGCAGCACATCCACAACATTGACGTGTTCAACTGGGCCAAGCAGAGTTACCCAGTGCGGGCCCAGGGCTTGGGCGGGCGGCAAGTGCGCTCAGGCAAGCAATACGGGGAAATTTTTGACCACCATTTTGTCGAGTTTGAATACGCCGACGGTGCAGTGCTCAATAGTCAGTGCCGCCACATCCCCGGCACGATGAGCCGGGTTTCCGAAACATTGATCGGAACCAAGGGCCGGGTGCATACCACTGTGGGCGGGCCCAACGAATTTGCCCTTACTGACCTAAAAGGCAAGCAATTGTGGAAATACCGCAAGGCCGACAACGAGCCCAATCCTTACCAACAAGAACATGATGAACTCTTCGAAGCCGTGAGCAAGGGCGAGTTTAAGTTCCAAGATGCCGAAATGGGCGCCAAAAGCACCATGACCGCCATCATGGGCCGGATGGCCACTTATTCTGGTCAGCTCGTGACTTGGGACGAAGCCCTCAACTCGCAAGTTGATCTGATGCCGTCTGTGCTGGCTTGGGACGCCATGCCAAAGTTGTTGCCGGACAGCAATGGATTTTATCCAGTGGCGGTGCCCGGTAAAACCAAAGTATAATGATTGGCCACTGGGCCTTGATCTCCCGGTTCGCTCAAAAACGTTTTTAGGGGATACTTGCTGCTTTTTCCCTCCGTATTGACGGGCGAGGTTGGCAAGTATCCCTTGTTTCGTCATCTGATAACCAATAACTTGGGGCAATCAAGTTCCACAATATATTCCACTGCCATGACAAGGCTGTTCACTTTTCTGTTTTTGACGGCGGCAAGTTTGGCCGCGTTGTTCTACTTTACCTTGCCCCAGTCGGGCTATTTTCGGCCCATTCAGGCAGTGCCCAAGGATGCCATCTATATCGTGGAGACCGACGAGCCGCTCCAGACTTGGCAGACCGTCAACCAGAGCCAAGTATGGCAATACATGCGGCGGCAGCCCTATTTTGCCCAACTTACCGGCAATGCCGAAAGCCTGAACGCATTGATCAAGAAAAATCAGCAACTGTTTGATTTACTTGGGTCACGGACGGTATTGGCCTCGGCTCACATGGTCAAGTTGAACGACTATGACTTTCTTTTTGTGGTTGATCTGGGCAAAGGTGGGCAGTTGCGCTTTTTGGAAAGTATCGTGGCCCAAATCCCGCTGGGACACTATTCCATTTCGCGTTCGGAGTACAAGACCTACCAAATCAACCAGTTGTATGATAAAAAAACGAGCGAAACCATTTATTGGTCCATTGCCGAAAACCTGTTGCTTTGTTCCTATCAGCGCAGCTTGATCGATGCGGCCATTGACCAAAAAGACCGCCCGTTCATTGCCGATGATCCCTATTTCAAAGAGGTGAGCAGCCAAGTGAGCAATAGTGGGCTGTTCAAATTGTTCGTTCAGTACCA
Source organism: Cytophagales bacterium (assembly GCA_043754075.1). Lineage (GTDB taxonomy): Bacteria > Bacteroidota > Bacteroidia > Cytophagales > Thermoflexibacteraceae > JALONO01. The sequence continues at coordinate 2,942 of JAYUVL010000096.1, forward strand.
GCAGGCCGACGACTACGCCAAGGCTTATATGCCCCAACCAAACGCTTTTGTGCAGATGCTGGCCACCGATCTGGCTTACAGTGGTTTGGCGTTTGAAATCGATGATGAAGACATGCTGCTCATGTACGGGCAAACCAGCGTGAACGATTCCACCGAATCCTATTTTAAGTCGGCCTTACTGGCGGGACGGGGCAGTTTAACAGTACAGGAAGTACTACCGCAGCGCACGGCTTATTATATGAGCTTGGCTTTCAACGACTTTCCTACTTTTTTTAGTAACGCCGAAAAAATATATAGCCAAGATGCCGCAAGTTGGGCCAGCTATCAAAAGAACGTCAAGCAAATCGAGAAGTTGCTCAATATCAACCTAAAAGAAAATTTTGTCAGTTGGATCGGCGAAGAGGTTACGCTAGTACAGTCTCAGCCACTGGGGCTGGCCCGGGACGATGAAATGGCCGTGGTGTTCAAAGTGAGTGATTTGGACAAGGCCAAAGAGAACCTGAGCCTCATCAGCGAACAGATCCGCCGGAAAACCCCAGCCAAATTTGTGGAGATCGACTACAAGGGCTACACCATCAACTATTTGTCTATCAGTGGGTTCTTTCGCATTTTATTTGGTAAATTGTTTGCCAAACTGGACAAGCCCTACTTTACCATCATCGATGATTATGTGGTGTTCAGCAATCACCCCCAAACGCTCAAAGGTTTTATTGATGATTACACGGCGGGGATGACGTTGGGTGAACTGCCGGCTTTCCGCACCTTTTTTGGCCAGTTCAATTCCTCCTCCAATATTTTCATGTACGTGCAAACGCCGGTCATGCACAATACCCTGCGGGGCTTAGTGGCTCCCACCACTTGGGCCGAGGTACAGCAAAATCGCAAGTACATCGTTTGTTTCTCCCAGATCGGTTTTCAGTTCAACGGCCGAGACCGGGTTTTTGACACCAAGATGGCCTGCCAGTTTGATAGCATGGCCGCTGGCCCGGTGCCGGTGGTTGTGCGCCCAACATTTGTGGAGCCCGACACGGCAGACGCGGTCGCTGACGCCGAAGATGAAGCACCGGCCGAAGTGGCCATTGATGATCTGTTGGCCGAGAAGAAAGAGGAGTTTTACCCCAATGGCAAGAAAAAGCTCGAGGTAAGTGTGCGCGATGGATTTCGGCACGGCCGCTACATCGAGTACCACCTCAATGGCCGGGTGAAAGCCCGGGGCAACTACCGCAATGACAAGCAAGATGGGATCTGGCGATTTTTTGACCAAGATGGTAAGTTGATCCGTAAGCGCAAGTACCGCAACGGGACCGAAGTAGCCGAAGAGGGTGGCCTCTTTTGAGATCTGTGGCGCAAGTGCTTACTGTCTTTTGCCGAGGTTAAATTTGTTAAATCGGCATTGATCCCTAAATTTGCATGGAAACCAAGTTAAACAACAACCCTAATATACAACCACACCATGCCCGTTGAAATAGAAAGGAAATTTTTAGTCAAAAACCTCAGTTGGAAAAAGAACGCAGACAGCATTCTGTACATTCAGGGCTATTTGTGCAACGAACGCGAGAAGAATGTGCGTGTGCGCGTTGCGGGTGAAAAAGCATTTATAACCGTAAAAGGTGGGGCCCAGTATATATCGCGGGCCGAATTTGAATACCCAGTGCCTGTTGAAGATGCGCTTTACATGCTGCACCATCTATGCGAAGCACCTTTGATCGAGAAAACCCGGCACTTTGTCAAGTACGAAGGTTTGTTGTGGGAGGTGGATGAGTTTGCGGGCGAAAATTTGGGTTTGATCATTGCCGAAGTGGAACTACAAACCGAAGATCAAGAGGTTCCCATGCCCGACTGGGTGGGCAGTGAGGTGACCGGCAATGAGCGCTATTACAACGCCAACCTGATCCGCAATCCGTATAAAATGTGGAAAAGCACCTAGGGGCACACAGGTTAGTGCCCCTTGAAATTTGGCTTGCGTTTTTCCAGAAAGGCTGTTACGCCTTCTTGGGCATCGGCGGAGCGGAAATTTTTCATCTGATTGACGGCTTCTGCTTCCAATGTATCGGCCAAACTGCCCGCCATTCCCATCCGCAAGTTGGCTTTGGTCTGTTGAATGGCAATGAACGGCCCGTTTGCCAGTCGCCCGGCCATTTTTTGGACAGCGGCATCCAATGCCTCCTTGGCCACCACATGGTTGACGAAGCCGATGTTGTTCCCCTCTTCAGCCGAGATCATGGCCCCGGTGACCATCAGTTCAAAGGCTTTTTGGTAGCCAACCAAGCGGGGCATGAAGTAGCCGCCCCCGCCATCGGACGAGAGCCCAATCTTGACAAAAATTTGGCTAAATTTAGCTGATTCGTCGGCAAAAATCATGTCACAGGCCAGGGCGATGTTAAACGCAATGCCCACGCACACGCCCTGCACTTTGGCAATGATGGGCAGGTCGGTCTGACGCATGGCCAGCACCACGGGGTTGGCTTTCTCGCGGAGGTACTGGGTCACGTCATTGGTCTGGGGATTGGTGTCGGTGGTGGACAGATCGGCTCCAGCACTAAAATCGCTGCCCGCTCCCGTGAGCACGATCACGCGGGTGCCGTCGTGCTGGCTGTCGGCCAATGCAGCGGCCAGCCCATCGAGCATCTCTGGGGTAATGGGGTTTTTTTTGGCGGCCAAATTAAA
>JAYUVL010000097.1:0-17214 GCA_043754075.1 Cytophagales bacterium
GCGACAAAAATAAAGACGGGTTGTAAACGCACCTAGCAGACAAATGGCGATATTTGCTAATCCATTTACCTAACCCAATTGAACGTTAAATTTAAAAGAATTTTTTGAGAAACCAAAACTTTGGACACCACTTTTGCAGTCCATTTACTCTTGTTGTCAAACAAATAGGTGTCAGTCGCGATTATGGTAAAGAAAGAACCACAAACCCAATCTTGTCAACATGAAAAAAATTGCTGAAATATTTCGCACCGTTCCCCCCATCATCCTGTTTACTGCCTTTTCAATATTGACCATCCCGGGTGCCATGATCGCGTGGATAGCTTACCTGGCCATTCAGGGGCAGGCCATCGATGCTGAGACTGTCCTGTCCTCCATCATCGTTGGGGTGGCCTGTTGCTTGGCCAGCGCGGGGGTGATCGTGGTTGGCGTTATTCTAAATGACAAGAACGACTTTTAGGTCACTGGGGCACCAGCGAGCGCAATAAGTTTTCCCGCCATTGCTTTTTTTCACGGTCGTAAATCCCAAAACCGGCTCCAAACTCCCAATACGACCACGAAAAACCACGGCTTTCCGCCGCTGACCGAACAAATGATGTCCATCGCAGACGCGAATCTTGATCCGCTTTGCTGTAAGAACCAAACTCTCCCAAGTAGATCGGACGATTTTGCTGCTTGGCCCAAGCCGCCACCCAATCAAAATCCGCTTCCACTTTGTCCGTCTCCGCTTTGGTTCCTGCCCATTGGGTTCCTTTCCAAGCATCCGATCCACTTACCCACCCAGCTTCTTGGTGCGTAAAATGAAACGGTTCGTAATAGTGGAAAGTAACAATGAGATTTTTGTCGGCTGTCAACAACAAGTCCTTGAGGCGTGACAAATTGTTCCAATGGGTCGGGCCCAATACAATCGGCCGCTTGGCATTCGTTTGCCGAATGGCAGCAATCCCCCGAGTCAAATACTGGTTCCAATACTGGTTCAACTCATTGTGCGGCTCATTGTACAGTTCAAAATAAACCTGATCGGTTTGATCCTGATAGCGAGCGGCCACTTGTTCCCAAATGGCCACCCACCGATCCACATGCTCGGCGGGGCGATCGTCCAAGCCTTCGTAATGGTGGACGTTGATCACAATGTTCAGCCCACGCTTGGTGGCCTGAGCGATACACCAATCAATCCGCTGAAAAAAACTGGGGGCAATGGTATATGGGGGCGTCGCCGCCGCATAATTGGACCATTTGACCGGCAGCCTGATCGACTGAAACCCACCTTGTTTGACCAGCTCAAAAAATTCCTCTTGCAACACCATGCCCCATTCACCCTCCTTGGGCGCTTCCAAAGCATTGCCCAAATTTACCCCCCGGCCCAATTGACGATTGAGGGCAAAAATATCTTTGGTCTGCACGCTCTGATCCGTGACGACCGGCGAGGTCTTGCACCCCGCAAGCAAAATGACCAGCACAAGGCAACCAACCATTTGAAGGCAGTATTTCATGACGTAGGGGATAAACAACAGTAATCAGTGGTTGGAAAGATAATAAGGAATAGCCAATAAACGGTTCAATGCCCCCAAATTTGTTTGACATCCAACAAATGAAGACTGTCAAAATCGCGCAGGGCATTGACCAACGCTACTTTTTTGTACCGGCGGAGGTCTTGCGGGGCAATGTCCGCTACCGTGACCAGTCCCTTTTGCAGATAATAGGCCCTTTTGACCCCGGCCAATAACGGGGAAGCGGGAGTGACCCAGCGACAACCATCATAAAACAGCACATTGGCGTAGGAAGAATCGGTGATCAAGCCATTCTTTACAATCAATACATCGGTATCGGCACTTGACGCCAAGGCGGAAACGTGGGCCTGCAACCGTGATCGATCCAAATACTTGAATTGGTAATCGATCTCATCATCTTCCACCAGCACCAATTGCTTAATTGCCTTCATTTGGTAAGGCTCAAACTCGACCACTTCAATCTCGTGCGCATATACTACCCGGCATTTCCACAGTCCGACCTGAGCATATTTAGGGACTGCCAAAGCTTTGGCCAAATCGATCGGATCCACCAAGCCGAGCACCTGTAACCGGGTGTTGGCCAGTCGCGCTTGGTGCAGGGCCAAGTGCCGGAATTGCCCATTGAGGCATTTGATTGATTCAATGAAACACATCGGGGCGGATGGGTAAATAAACTTTGGCCAATAATTCTTCGTACTCAGCGGTGGCATTGCTCAGGTGCGTGAGGCCGCCGCCACTCCGAAACTGGTAATGGTGCAGTCCATCAGGGAGGGACGGCGGGGCATCCTGCGGCTCGAGGTAACGGATCATTACTCCGCTGTCCAGTTCCTGCCCATCAAAAAAAGCACAAATTCCGGTGTACCAACCCCGGTCACGGCCCTCGGCTTCAGCAATGATGGAAAGCGTTTTCGGTTTGGGGGCCCCACAAATGCTGCCCGCCGGCAATAGCCGAAACAGCAAGTCGCCCAAGTTGGCCCGATAGCTGGGCGAGAGTTGGCCCACAATCTCCGAACTGACCTGTAGCAGCTCCTCGCCCGTGTGCGTGCCCACCCGCTCCACATAGCGAAACCGCTTCACTTGCACCTGATCCGCCACCATGCCCAGATCGTTGCGCAGCAGGTCAACAATCGTGGCGTGCTCGGCATATTCTTTCCGATCGGCCAGAATAGTCGCCTCCGCACCGGGCAGGGCCGCCAAAATAGTCCCTTTCATTGGGTAGGTCGCGATTTGGCCGCCCACGATCCGAACAAAACTTTCGGGAGAAAACACGACAAACTCATTCCGATGCCACACCTTGTAACGGGCTTGGGCCAAGAAGAAAATTTCGCGCAGGCTCAAATTGGTCTTCACTTCCGTTTGGCCGGTCAAATTGCAAAGATAACTGTTACCATAGTTGATTTGATCAATCACTTTATTAAACCGATACTGGTAGTGGGCAAAACTGGGGGCATTTATCGAGAAACAAAACGGCTGCGAGCGGGCTTTTTGGCCGATCTGGGCCGCCTCCGCAAACTCATTTTGGCGCAAGTTTGAAAAACGACCAATTTGGAACAATGTTGCCAACGGGTCTATTTCTGTTGGCAGTAAGATTTCGGGCTTTTTGAGTTCAAAATCAGCCAAAAACAGGAAGGGAACCTTGTCCCGCCCAAGCTCGTTAAGCCGTTCCCGGATGCTTTCTGCCTGATTATGAAGTTGCATATTCGGTATATTTTTTATACTAGTCTCCATTGATGAACCAATAGTGCCATGTAAGTTTTAAAAGCACTTTGAACACATTATTGTTTAATAATGGGGGGCCGGCCAATAGCTTACGAATAAGTAAATGTACTTAATGAACTAGGAATAAACCCACATTTTACACTGATTTTTAGATAGTTGTGACGTGTTGTCATTTTGTTTATATTACCTTTAAGCCATAAATCATTTCTTATAACCCTAAATCGTCGCACGACAATGGCAGTAGAGAAAAGTGTTGGTTCATCTAGCCTGGTAGAGGTAGTTGACCGTATTCTTGACAAAGGTATCGTAATCGATGCGTATGTCCGTGTATCACTCGTCGGCATTGAGCTGGTGGCAATTGAGGCCCGCGTGGTCATTGCTTCGGTAGAAACCTACCTGAAATATGCTGAGGCCATTGGCCTAACTGCCCGCAGTGCCTAGGTGAATCTTTCCCTTCGCCCTCTCCATCATGGGGAGGGCGAACCAAGGGAATTTGCGTGTAAGCAACCTGTATCCACCTTACTTTAGCACCGCAGAACAGCATGGCCAAGAACCGAACCACCGCCCAATCCACGGAAGAAAACGCTTCTTCCCCGGAAAAATTGATCGAGAAACTCCGCAAGGATCTAGAAAACACCAAACAAGAAATGCAGGGCATCCAAAGCTCGGCCCGCCCCGCAGTCAAAGCCAATGAGACCGTGGGCCAAGTGGTGAACACACTGCCCGCCGTACTTCCCGTGGTGGGGACGCTCATCGAGAAGCCCAAGCCCAAAATAGCCAAAAAACCGGCCCAACCTGCCGCCAGCCCGATCCGTAAAGCAACCGCCGCGCCAGTTGGTGGGGTGAACCTTGCCCAGTTTGTGGCCGACCTGCAACTGGACACTGCCCGGATGCTGGAAGAATTCCGCCGATCAGCGGTCGCTTCGGCCAAAGCCGAACGCGAGGAGCGCAATGCCTTTGTGGGCAACTTGCAACGCCAAACCGATGAACTACTGATTGATTTTCGGGAAAAGCACGAAACTGACAGCGCCAACGAGGCCCAAGCACGCCAACGCGAAGTACTGGACCTGCAAAACGGGGTGAACAACTTATTGGACAATTACCGCCGGGCATTTGACCAAACTGCCGCCCAAGATCACCAATTACGTGCCCAGTTTGTGGATAACCTGCAAACTGCCACCCAGCAAAACTTGGACGCCTTTGTGCGCAACTTCACCCAAGAATCGGACAGTTCGCGCCGTGACCGGGAGCATTTTGCCCAGCAACTGCGCCATGAAACGAGCCGGCTATTGGCCGGGTTCCGCAACTTGCGCTCACTCTAGGTGCTCAACCAACATTAACCCGGGCCGGCCACCGCGCCCCCATTTCTAACCAACAACGCCATGCGCGACGACCGTACCGTACTACAACCCGAGGCCATGCCCAATTTCGTGGAGACCGAATACGTCCGCGAAATCACTTTCCGCGCCCTGACCTACATCGCCGCTGGTTATGCGGTCCATTTTCGCGGCCCGGCCGGCACTGGCAAAACGACCATTGCCAAGCACGTGGCCGCGCAACTCGGCCGCCCAATGGTGTTGCTCCAAGGCGACGACGAGTTCAATTCGGGCAGCCTGACGGGAGGCGAGTACGGTTATCGCACCAAAGAAGTAGTGGACAATTTCATTTCCTCCGTCCTCAAGAAGGAAAAAGAAATGGTCAAATATTGGGTCGATAACCGACTCACCGTGGCTTGCCGCCATGGGTTCACCCTGCTTTACGACGAGTTTACGCGCTCGCGGCCCGAAGCCAACAACGTGCTGCTTTCCGTGCTCGAGGATCGGATGCTCACCCTGCCCACTTCTCGGCACGGGGAGGATCCGTACATCCACGTCCACCCAGATTTCACGGCCATTTTTACCAGTAATCCCGAGGAGTATGCCGGAATCCACAAAACCCAGGACGCACTCCGCGACCGGATGGTGACCATCGATCTGGATTATTTTGACTATGAGACCGAAGTGGGCATCACCACCGCCAAATCGGGCTGCGCCCGATCCGACGCCGAACTGATCGTCCAGATCGTGCGCGGGCTGCGCGAGTCGGGCGTGTGCGAGTTTTCGCCCACGGTGCGCGGGTGCATCATGACGGCCAAGGCCATGCAAGTGCTGCAACTCAACCCGACCGAGCACCGCGATCGGTTCACGGTGATCTGCGAGGACGTGCTCGGCTCCGAAGCGTCCCGGGTGGGCACGGGTGAGCGGCAGCGCAAGATCAAAGCCACCATCCGCGAACTGATCGACCACCAGTTCCGCCTGCACCTGATCGGTGAGAAAAAGGTGCTGGTAAAATCATTTGTCAAAGCTGGATAACCACCAGCAGCCCAGCCGAGGGAGGTTGTCAGCCTAATTCTAGTTGACAACCAACAACCCAGAGCGGGAGACAGGCCCCAAGCACAGCGACAGTGCTACCAACAATAATTGAAACGAATTTATCATTTAAGTACAGCGCCATGAAAACCAAAGGTTTGGAGGCCATCATCTCCTCCGGTACGGGCAGCAAGCCCCGCTCGATTCCCGCCCGCCAGCGTTCTTCTCAGATTGCCGTCAACTTGCTGCGCAAAGAAAAAGAACGCCATGAAAAAGAACTGGTGCGAATGCAAAAGCGGGAGGCATTTTTGCGCGAGCGAATGGCGCGCATCGATGGTGAAATAGCCCAAACCCTCACCCATTGGCAAGGCGAAATCAATGCCATCGTGCACGAAAACTTTGGCCGGCCCAACCTTACCGAAACCACCACGACCACCAGCCAAGGCGAATTTAAGACCAAGAAACTGCGGTATTGAACCCTGACTGGGCATTGCTGGGTAGATTTGGGAGCCGATCACTTGCGCTCCGGCTTTTTATGCTTACTTTGCCACTGGTAAATCTGACCTACCCTTTATGGCCAATCAAATAACACATTCCAATCAATCGACCAACTTGGCCGACATCCTGGAGCGGGTGCTGGACAAGGGCCTTGTCATCGCGGGGGACATCAAAGTAAACATCGCCGACATAGAACTGCTCTCCATCAAGATCCGCCTTGTGATCTGCTCGGTGGACAAGGCCAAAGAGCTGGGCATCAACTGGTGGCAGACCGACCCCTACCTATCGGCCAACAGCCAAAAACAACTTTTGTTGGAAGAAGAAAACCGCCTGCTCCGCGAGCGCCTCAGCTTGATCGAGACCAAATTGCAGCAAATGGGCTGAGCCAGCCCCGGGCGCAATCAAAAATGCAGCGACCAAACCATTTCCTATGCTCATGCCCAATCGGGCGGATCATTTCCAATGCTATTTTTTGTTTCCTCGCATCCACCCCTGGTCATTTCGCTTGTTGGTTGTCTGCCACATCGGGCTTAATCCCCAAAGTCGCTGCTGCTTTGGTTTTGGGCCCAACCCCAATCATTTTTTTCAGCGATCAAGAATGGGAGCCATTGATAATCAATGCGACCAATCAGTTCGGTCATATTGTCCGGGTTGATCTGGGGATCAATTGACAACGGCTTCCCGCCAATGCTTTTAATGGGCCACCGGCTTTGATTGGGTCACCGCATCGGTTTTGCTTTTTGCCAGTGACCGGCAGTTTCCGGTATTTGATACGACCAGCAAATTTGGCCGGCGGCTTCCCCAGTCGCAAACAGTTGTGCGCTCAACTATTTTTTCCGCAATGTAACCTTTGCCCCGGCCCCCGGTAATCAGTTTATAATCAAAATTTACTATGAAATCAAAAATCATTTTGTTGGCTGGTTGCCTTTGGGTTGGCCAGTTGCAGGCCCAAAACATGGGTAATGGGACCGCCGGTGGCCGAGACGGGGTTTACAAAACTAAATTTGGCGGTGCGGCCAGTGAGCGGCGCTTGGAAGTCAACTTGGTAAACAGCAACCTGACCGTAACGGGCCACAACGGCGATGAACTGATCGTCGAGGTGGACGGCATGAATCCCCTGCCCGAGCGCGCCAAGGGCCTCAAACCGCTCTCGGGGGCTGGGGTGGACAATACGGGCGTGGGCATGGCCGTGTCGGTGGAAGGTGGCACCATCAAATTGGCCAAGACGACCAAGCAAGATCACGCTTACCGGATCAAAATTCCCAAAAACACGGCCTTAAAAATAACCGAAACCGATTTTTGGGGGGGCAAGGACTATGTAATCTCCGATTTGGAGGGTGAGATCGAGGTCAAGACGACCACCTCCGATGTGGAAATTCGCAATGTGACCGGCCCAGTGGTGGGCAATTCCACCAGTGGCAACTTTGAGGTCGTGTTCAGCAAGCTCAACCAAGAAAAGCCGTGTGCCATCAGCCTGATCAGCGGCGAGCTGGACATTACCCTGCCTGCCGATACCAAGGCGCATCTGCGGGCCAAGACCATCACCGGTGAGATCTACACCGATTTTGAGGTCAGCCAGCCCAGCAAAGAGAAAGACCTCAAGCGGGTGGGCGGAAGTTGGGACACCGTGTTCGATCTCAATGGCGGCGGGGGTGATCTCCGCTTCGAGGCCATCAGCGGCAATGTGTACATCCGCAAAAAGAAATAGATCTCATCCACTTTTTTCACTCATCGTCATGAAAAAATACTTGCTTTTTGCGCTCCTTTGTTGCCGGGCGTGTACCCTCATCGGCCAGAAAATAGTCGAACAAAACCTGCCCTTGGCTGCCGGGGAACGGCTGCACCTCAATTTGCGCTTTGCGGACAGCATCCGGGTAACCACTTGGGACAAAAACGAAGTCTCCATCCGTGTGGTGGTCACGATCAACAACAACCAGTTGAACGAGGCCTTCAAAATGGACATTAACCGCACCACCAGCGGATTGGCCGTGGACACCAATTTTGACAAGGAACTGATCAAGAAAAGCCGTCCCGAAGATTGCCCCGGAACGAGAAACAACTTCGGGGGGAGTCAAAACGTGGACAAAGACGGCCAAGTGTGGAGCAATGGGGGCAACAGCGTGTGTGCCGAGATTCATTTTGAGATCAAAGTGCCGCGCCGGGCCGAGGTAACACTGGAAACAATCTCGGGCAATATCGAGATCCGCCAGTGGGAGGGTAGTTTGCAGGCCAAGTCCATCAGCGGATTTGTGGATCTGGCTTTGCCGGCCAACCGGGGCGCGGAGGTGAGCCTCAAGACCATTTCGGGCGAGGCCTATTCGGACTTGGACGTGGACATTGCCGCCGGGCAGCGCAAAAGTGAAGGGATGGGGTACCATGTCCGGGGCAAAATAGCCGGTGGTGGGCCATTGATCAAGCTGGAGAGCATCAGCGGCAATCTCTACCTGCGGCGGGAGTAAGGGGCTGGCCCATAAATTCACCATAACTTAACACCCCCGTCAGTGGTCGGCTGGCAGGGGTGTTTTATGTTTGTATTGCCTAAAGCCATTGGCCCATTCCATGACCATGCCGACCCCGATTGAACAAACCATCGAACAAGTGTTTGCCCTGTATGACCAGTTCGGTGCCGATGACTATATCGGCGAGCCCGTCTCCCAAGTGGAGCACATGTGCCAATCTGCCCAACTGGCCCAGCGTGAAGGGCACGATCCTGAGGTAATCTTGGCCGCCTTTTTCCATGACATCGGCCATCTGTGCGCTCATTTGGGCCATTACGAAAGCATGGCCGGCTACGGGGTGAAACGCCACGAACAGATCGGGGCCGACTTTTTGCGCAGCAAAGGATTTTCCGAGAAAATAGCCAAGCTGGTCGAGAACCATGTGCAGGCCAAGCGCTACCTCACCTTCCGCCAGCCCGCGTATTTCGCCGCGCTGTCGGAGGCCAGCAAGCGCACCCTCGAATACCAGGGCGGTAAAATGACCGAGACCGAAGCCAGTTCCTTTGAAAAGGATCCTTTGTTCGAGCTGTCCATCAAAATGCGGACGTGGGATGAAATGGCCAAAGAGACCAACGTGCCACTGCCCGATCTGGCCGATTTTAAAGCCTTGGCCCACCAACACTTGTCCATTGAACGATCTGCCTAAAATCCATTCCTTTTTACTTGGGTGCACGATGAAAAAAAAATTGCTGTTTTTGGGTTGTATGCTGGTGGCCGGCTTGAGCTGGGCGCAATCCACCGCCGTGAAGGGCAAAGTATATGATCGTCAAACCGGCGAACCTTTGCCCGGTGTGCACATTGCGATGGCCAATGCGCCCATTGGCACCGTGAGTGGCAAAGATGGAACATTCAGCCTATTGCTCCCCGTCACCCGGCCCATGCTCACCATCAGTTGCATCGGGTATGAATCGATCCAGCAGGCAGTCCCCACCGATTCGGCCCAGTTGCTCAGCGTGGGCCTCCGGGCTTCGGTCATCGCCCTCAACCGGGAGGTGATGGTGAGTGCGGGCCGCTACGAAACCAACCAGTTCCAGACCAACGTTGCGGGGACCGTGCTCTCAGCCACCCAACTGGCCCAGAACCCGTTGCGCTCCGCCCCCGAAATCCTCACGGGCGAAACGGGCGTGTTGGTGCAAAAAACCAACCACGGTGGGGGGGCACCCTTTATCCGGGGACTGGCCGGCCAGCAAATCCTGCTCATGGTGGATGGCATCCGGCTGAACAATGCCACTTTTCGCAGCGGGCCCAACCAGTACCTCAACACGGTCGATCCCCTGAGTTTGGAGCGGGTGGAAATCATGCGCGGGGCGGGGTCGGTGCAATATGGCAGTGATGCCATCGGCGGCTTGGTGCAGGTGCTGACCCAAAACCCCGATTTTAGCGATCAAGTAAAACTAAGTGGCGCGCTGTATGGTAAATGGATGAGTGCCGGAATGGAACAGAGCGGCCGCGCCCAAGTGCAGTTGAGTAGCCGGGCGGTGGCCGTGCAAGGTGGATTTTCTTACCGCAATTTTGGGGACATGGTGGCTGGTGGCGATCGGGGCAAACTATCGCCCACCGCCTACCGCGAAGCTGCCTTTGATGGAAAGGCCCGGATCCGGTTGAACCACAACCATTTGCTGACTTTTGCCTACCAGCAATTGACCCAACGCGATGTGCCACTGTTCCACCGCATCGAGTTGGAAAATTTTGCGGTTTCGGTTTTTGATCCCCAAAAACGACAACTTTTCTACGGGCGGGTAAGTGGTTTTTACCGCCAAAAATGGTGGCAGAAAATCGAGCTGACCTTGGCTCGGCAACAGACCAACGAAGGCCGGACCAACCAGCGCAATGGCAGCCCCGTCCGCTCGTTTGAAAATGATCGGGTGCGCACCAACTCCCTGATTTTTCAGGTTTTTTCGGCCCCGGCCCCGTTCTGGAACATTCAGACCGGAGCTGAATTTTATCATGATCGCGTGAGCAGCGCGCGGGTGGACACCAACCTACTGCTTGGCACGCCGACTGCCCGGCGCGGGCTCTACCCAGACGGGGCCAGCATGGGCAACCTGGCTTTTTTCACCCTGCACCAGTTCCAATTCGGCAAGTTTGGGCTTGCCTCCGGGCTGCGCTACAATGCCATTCGGTTGAATGTGCCCGAGGCGGCCATTGGTGGGGCCAAGATCAATCCTTCGGCCCTAGTGGGCGAGGTGTCGGTGGCGTATCAGTGGCACCCCCAGCACAAGGTCATCGCTTCGGCCAATACTGCTTTCCGCAGTCCCAATATCGATGATTTGGGTACGCTGGGCATCGTCGACTTTCGCTATGAGGTGCCCACCAATGAGTTGGCCCCCGAAAAATCCCTCAATACCCAACTGACCTGGAAAGCCAAAACCAACCAGTTTTCGGCCAGTGTGAGCGTGTTCCAGAACCGTTTGCGAGGGTTGATCAGTCGGGTGAGGCAGGGCCGCGACTCGATTCAGGGCTATCAGGTGTATCGCAAGGAAAATACGGCCCAAGCCTTCATCCGGGGGGCCGAGGCCGAACTGGCCTATCAATTTTCGCCCCGGTTCACGGTTTTGGGCAACGTGGCGTATTTGTATGGGCAAAACCAGACCAACAATGAGCCGATGCGCCGGATCCCACCCCTGCACGGGAAGTTGGCCGCCTTTTATACCCACCAAGCTTTTTACCTCCAGGCCGAAGCCCTCTTGGCGGGCAAGCAGGATCGCTTGGCCCAGGGCGACAAAGACGACAACCGCATAGCCAAGGGGGGGACCCCCAACTGGCAGGTGGTCAATCTCAGCCTCGGCTATACCTACCGCCAACTGCGCTTCACCGGGGGCGTGGGCAACATTTTCAATGAACTCTACCGCGTGCACGGCTCGGGGGTGGATGGCTACGGCCGGCATTTTTGGCTCACCGCCAGGTGGCAGTTTTAGGGATGACGCTGATAAACCGCAGGGTTTTAATCATACATGGTTTTGAGGTGGGCAGCGGCATAGCCGGCACTGGTGGTCATGCCTTTGCCACCAATCCCGGTGGTGATATAAATTCTATTGTCAATTTGATGCTCAAAAATGCCAGGCTCATAAGTGGCGTAATAGCCGGCCCAATAGCTTTCCATTTGCCAAGTGGGGAGATCCAAGATCAGCTTGGCCTCATCGAGCATCAACTCATTGAGGGCAGGATTGATCCCAAAATCCAAACTTTCGGTATGGCTCACCGGTGCATATTCGTGCGAATCCCCGATGATGACTGAGCCATCCACCCCTTGTTTGAACAACAGGTGAATGCCCCATTTTTGCAGGGTGGGTTTTGGATTTTGGGCATACACTTGGGCGTAGGACGGGCAGGCGTGGAAGGCTTCGTAGCGGCGAATGGTCAGGCCGGTCAAAATGGCCCCGTTCAATCGTACCTGCGGCTGGGGGACGGTGCGCATCATTTGCAACTTGCACAGCCGGATGCCGCTCTGGGCAAACAACTCGGGGAACAGCACTTTGAACTCGCTCCCGCTGCAAACGATTACTTTGTCGGCGTAAAAACGTTGGCCGCGGGCCGTTGTTACCTCACACTGGCCCGCGGCCACTTCACAATGTTGCACTAGGGTGGTGGGCAGATAGGCCAACTGGTGGGCTTGGATCAAGTAGTCGATCACTTTCTGGATCATCAGCCTCGGCTCCACGGTCAGCTCCTGCGCAAAATGCAGTCCCCCGACACAATAACTGGCCTTGAGCCGATCCACTTTGGCCAAACAATGGGCTCGATCCAGCAAAACGCTGGCATACCCCTTGGCTTGGTAAATGTGGTGCAGTTCATTCAGCAGTTGCCACTCTCCTTCATTGGAAGCAAGGTAAACCGAACCATTTTCCCGGACGGTGATGTCGGTTTTTTGCTGGATTTCACGGTAGATCGCCAGCCCGGCCCGGCCATATTCCCACCATTGCTCGGCTTGGCCCGAAGGCACCACTTGCCCAAAATTGCGGACGGTGGCTTGGGAGGGCGTGTTGTCTTTCTCGACCAAGAGCACCGACAAGCCCCGCTGGAGGGCATGGTAAGCGTGGAAAGTGCCCAAGGCCCCGCCCCCCACAATGATCAAATCGTATTTTTGGCGTTGCATCGCTTTATATTGTGACCAAAGTTAATGGATGGGCCCGGCCAATGGTCAAGTTGGCGGCTTAGTTTGATCGATTTAATGGAAAATTTATATTGGCCCCAAAAATTCATCCAGAAGCCACTATTTGTTCAACATCGGTTCAGCTCCCTTTTGTACTTTTGGCCGTTTGTAACCACCGTCAACTTTGGCCTTACTTTTTTCTGCCCATTGAAATCCATTCAGCATTTCCTGCAAAAATCGCCGTCCTATGTATTTGTGTTATATGCGGGCTTGGCGGCTTTTACGACCTACTCGTGCATGTATGCGTACCGAAAGTCATTTTCGGTGGGGATTTTTGCCGATATGGCCTATTGGGGCATTGATTACAAAAGCCTGCTGATCATTGCCCAAGTACTGGGCTACATGACCTCCAAGTTTGTCGGCATCAAGGTGATTTCCGAGATGCGGGCCAGTCGGCGGCGGTGGGCCATTCTGTTGCTCATCGGGTGTGCGGAGCTGGCTTTGGTGGCTTTTGCCCATGTGCCGGCCCCTTATAACCTCGGGTGCCTGTTTTTGAACGGCCTGCCGCTGGGCATGATCTGGGGGCTGGTGTTCAGCTATTTGGAAGGCCGCCAAACGACCGAAATCTTGGGGGCGATGCTCACCCTGAGCTTTATTGTGGCCAACAATATTTCCAAGACCATTGCCCAAGCGCTGATCCAGTCGGGCTTTTCGGAGTTTGCTATGCCCTATGTGGTGGGGTTGATTTTTGCCCTGCCACTTTGGCTGTGCGTTTTTTTGTTGGATCAAATCCCGCCGCCCACTCCCGAAGACGAGCGGCTGCGGGTCAAGCGCGTGCCCATGAATGCCCAAAGCCGCTGGCAAGGATTTCAGCAGTTGGCCCTTGGCTTGGTGCTGCTCATTGCCAATTATGTGCTATTGACGGCTTATCGAGACTTGCAGAGCAACTTTGCCTCCAACATTTGGTTGGCGTTGGGGTTTGCCGAAGTGCCCTCGATCTACCTCACCACCACGCTGCCGATCACCCTCACCGTGTTGGTGGTGATGGGCCTGCTGTATTTGGTCAAGGGCCACCTCCAAGCATTAATGGCCATCCAGGGCATCATTGTCTTGGGTTTGCTCATGGTCGGGTTGGGCACTTTAGCCTTTGAACACGGGTTGATTTCGGGGGTCAATTGGGTGATCCTGATCGGCACGGGAACCTATCTGGGCTATATTCCCTTCAATTGTTTCCTGTTTGAACGCACCATTGCCGCCTTTCGAGTAGCGGGAAACGCGGGTTTTTTCATGTACTTGGCCGATTCTTTCGGTTATTTGGGCAGTGTGGCCACGCTGTTCTACAAAAACCTGTTTGTGGCCGACTTGAGCTGGCTCCAGTTCACGATCAACAGTAGTTATGCCGTGGCCTCGGTGGGCTTGGTCCTTGCCATAGCCGCCATTTTGTATTATTTGCACCGGTACAAGTTTATCCAAGCCAATCAGTTGCCAAATGCGTCCCATCTTAAAATCACTTAACAATGGATATTCAACTAGTCGTTTTTGACATGGCGGGCACCACCGTTCACGATGCGAACAATGTGCACCAAGCCCTGCAAACCGCCCTGCAAAAGGGTGGGTTTGAGTTTTCGGTGGCCGAAGTCAATCCTTACATGGGCATCCCCAAGCCATTGGCCATTCGGTACCTGCTCGAGCAGCGCCCCGCCGCCCAACACCTGCTGGAGGATGAGGGGTTCATCCAAGAAATCCACGCGCATTTTGTGGCCGAAATGCTGCATTTTTACCGAACGTCCCCCGAAGTGGCCGAGAAACCGTTTGCTAGCGAGGTTTTTCGCAATCTCCAAGCGGCCGGGATCAAGGTGGCCTTGGATACTGGTTTTTCCCGCGACATAGTCGACGCCCTCGTCCAACGTTTGGGTTGGGAGCGGGACGGGCTCATCGACCTGTCCGTGGCCAGTGACGAAGTGCCCCGTGGGCGGCCCCACCCCGACCTGATTTTCCGGGCCATGCAACTGGCCGGGGTCACCGATAGCCAAGCGGTGGCCAAAGTGGGCGACACCTCCTCCGACCTGCAAGAGGGCACGGCGGCCCGGTGCCGCTATGTGATCGGGGTGACGACCGGGGCCTTCACCCGGGAAGCATTGAGGCAAGAGCCGCACACCCATTTGGTGGCCGATCTGCGCGAGGTCTTGGCCATTGTGCTGGCCTAAACTATTTTTCGGCCCTTTGGGCTACTTTTATTGGCCGGTTAAAGTCTTGATGGGGGCCAATCTCGTTATTTGTCATAAATTTGTATTTCGGTAGCTAAGAAAAACCGCAAGTTTATCAATATGAAGAAAGCTCTCATCACTGGGATTACCGGCCAAGACGGCGCCTATTTGGCCGATCTGTTGTTGTCAAAAGGATATGAGGTCCACGGGATCAAACGCCGCAGCTCGCTGTTCAACACTCAGCGGATCGATCACCTGTACCAAGATCCGCACGAAAACAGCCCCCGGCTCATCTTGCACTACGGCGACCTGAGCGACTCGACCAACATTATCCGGATCATTCAGGAAGTTCAGCCCGACGAAATTTATAACCTCGGGGCCATGAGCCACGTGCGCGTGAGCTTCGACAGCCCCGAGTATGTGGCCAATGTGGACGCACTGGGCACACTGCGCATCTTGGAAGCCGTGCGCATCCTGGGCATGATCGGCAAGACCCGGATCTACCAAGCCTCCACTTCGGAACTTTATGGCCTGGTGCAAGAAGTGCCCCAGCGCGAGACTACGCCATTTTACCCCCGCTCGCCCTACGGCGTAGCCAAATTGTACGGGTATTGGATCACGGTCAACTACCGGGAAGCCTACCAAATGTATGCTTGCAACGGCATTTTGTTCAACCACGAAAGCCCGCTCCGGGGCGAAACCTTCGTCACCCGCAAGATCACGCGTGGGGCGGCCCGGATCGCCCTGGGCATGCAAGAAAAAATATTCTTGGGCAACTTGGACGCCCAGCGGGACTGGGGCCACGCCAAAGATTATGTGGAGGCCATGTGGATGATGCTCCAACTGCCCGAGGCCGATGATTACGTGCTGGCCACCGGCGTGACCACCCGCATCCGCGATTTTGTGCGGATGACATTTGCCGAGCTGGGCATCGAGCTGGGGTTTGAGGGCGAAGGGGCCGCCGAAGTGGGCCGCGTGGTGCACTGCTCGAATCCCGACTACCAAATTGCGGTGGGCAAGGAAGTGATCGCCATCGACCCGCGCTACTACCGCCCCACCGAAGTGGAACTGCTCATCGGTGACCCCTCCAAGTTCATGGCCCGCACCGGCTGGAAGCCCAAGCACGACCTGGCTGCGCTGGTCAAGGACATGGTCTGGGCCGATGTGGAGCTGTTCCGCCGTGACAAATACCTGCTCAAGGGCGGCCACAGCGTACTGAACTACCACGAATAGTTGACTGGATAAATCAGCCAAAAACCAAGCCGCCCAACGCAACATTGGGCGGCTTGATTTTTGGTTTTTGTGCGCAATTGCGCACAAAAACCAACTGGTGGCGTCGAGCAAACTCCGAAAGTAAAAAACCAGCCAAGCCCGACGGTCACGATTGCGCGCCCAAGTGGGGCATGGCAACTCCCCAAACGCAAAGGAAATTTGCTGGCTTCCCAAAAAATCCTAAGTTTGTGTTCCAATGGCCCTAAAACGGGGGATTGCCCAAGTTGCGGGCACTGCGCTGTAAGTAATGCGGCGATGAAAGCACCTCCAAACCTTCGTTTATCTGACGCAAAAGACGCTGTAAACGAAGGTTTTGGGCAAACAAGCGCAAGAGTTGCGTTTATATAGGTGTTGTGGGCTATAAATGAAAGAAACAAATATGGGATACTATTGCAGACATAATATTTATTGCGATATAGACAGCAAGACACTTCTATCTATTGCCGCAGATTATTTTGTGAGTAAAAACTATTATGATTATGTTTCCGAAGAACCGTTTAAAAACTCAAAAGAACTGTATGAAAGTGGTATAACAGGATTTTGTGTTGTTTATGCAAAATCTTTAATAGACCAATCAG
The DNA here is from genome assembly GCA_043754075.1 of Cytophagales bacterium. Taxonomy (GTDB): domain Bacteria; phylum Bacteroidota; class Bacteroidia; order Cytophagales; family Thermoflexibacteraceae; genus JALONO01. Next base: position 16,722 of record JAYUVL010000097.1, read on the forward strand.
GAAGTGTGTCTGTTTCAACTACAAATTTGAAAGCAGACTATTCAAAAGGCAAATTTTCTATGAAAAACTTGCCATTAAGAGTTCAACAACGCTTTACAAATATGCCAAATATACTTACGATTGATTTACACAAATACTACTATAAAGCACAAGTTAATATTGTAGAAGAAATAACCAAAAAACTAAAAAAAACAGGAAGAATAGTTTATGACAATAGTTTTAACGGAGAATTGTTAAGCATTTATGACAGTATAGCAAATGAAGAAGAAAGAATAAAAGCAATTCACGATTTGGTGTATGAATACTTTACATCACAAAATCTACCTGATATTGAATTATCTCAATTCCGAAATGAGTTTTCATTGTTAATTTCAAATATGAATTTTGATGCAGTTAGAGCATTACAAACAGCAGAACTTTTGCATAAAATGGAAATAGAACTTCTCGACTATTCCCCACTTATTGTAGAGTATTGTAAAATTATAGAAATTGA
>JAYUVL010000098.1:0-9616 GCA_043754075.1 Cytophagales bacterium
AACAGCGGCACGCTCACGTTTGGGTATCTGCCCTTTCCGCAGCTTACTTTCAGGCTCGAGGGCCGTTATGGCATGAACAAAGATGCCGTATTCAGGGGAAGGTATAATGAATCTGCCCGCGAAGATTGGTATGGAATTGCTAGTTTTTCATTTCATCTCTAGCCAAGTCCACCTCTTGAAATTAACTTGATATAAAGTTAAGAACAGGCTGCGCGTTCACTTTTGCCTATATTTGCCCTGCTGTTCAGCGATAATGGTCTTTATTCCGATTTAACTTGTTGAATTTGAAGCGATTTACCGCCATTTTGTTGCTGTTTGCCTTGGCCAATGCTGTTTTTGACGGCCAATTGGAGTTGCCCAGCAAACTCAACCCGCCCCAAGGCCAGTTTACCGGGCCAGTCGATGACATTGACTGCTTGGCTGAATGGCTAGTGGAGCGGGTGTTGCCCCTACCCGACCACACCGCCGATGACGAGTGCAATGTGGATGTGGACAACGAGTTTCGGGTGGCCAAACGGCGCGCGGCCAAACTGTTTGTGCTGCTGTGCCCTGTTTGGCTGGTAGCTCATCCTGCCCAATTGGTCACCAAAACCTTGACCAAGCATTTCTTCGTTGTACCGGAGAACCTCCCCCGACCAGCCTACTATGGGCACCTGCACTTGTGCCACCTGTTCTAAGAGCAACCGTACATGTTGTTTTTGACTACCACATAATAAACGCATTGTTTAATGACTGTCAGGCTGTTGCCAGTTTTGGCATTGGTTACTGCGGTTGATTATATTGTATTACTCTCAACCTAATCCCATGATTGACAAAATCATTATTTTCTCAGTTCGCAGCCCGATTACCATTGGAGTGCTGATGCTGATCTTGGTCATCTATGGCAGCATGAACCTGCGCACTCTCTCGGTGGACGCCGTGCCCGATGTGACCACCAACCAAGTTGACATTATTACCAACACGCCCAGCTTGGCTACCTTGGAAATGGAAATGTTTGTGACTGCACCCATTGAAATGGCCATGTCCAACATCCCCAATTTGGTGGAGGCCCGCTCGGTCTCCAAGTTCGGTCTGTCGGTGGTCAAGCTCGTGTTCACCGATGACACCGATATTTACTGGGCCCGGCAGCAAGTGTTTGAACGCTTGGAGCAGGTGCAGGCGGAAATCCCCCCGGGCGTGGGCAAACCCTATATGGGGCCGGTGTCCACTGGTTTGGGGGAGGTGTTCCAATATGTGATCCGGCCCAAGGACCCAAAGGACAAGTCGTTCAGCCTAATGGAGATCCGTACGCTGCAAGACTGGGTGATCCGCAAAAAACTGCTGGGTACGCCAGGCATTGCCGAAGTATCGGGTTTTGGGGGGTTCAAAAAAGAGTATCAGTGCAAACTCAAGCTGGACAGAATGCGGGCGCTGAGCGTAACGGTTGATGAAATCTACCACGCCCTGAGCGCGGGCAACGGTAATACGGGCGGGGCCTACATTGAGAAAGACAGCAAAGCGTTCACCATTCGGGGCATTGGCTTGGCCACTGGTCTGGATGAAATCGCCGAGACGGTGGTCAAAGTCAACGGTCGCACGCCCGTGCTGGTGCGCGATGTGGCCGATGTGGAACTGGGCAACAGCATTCGCTACGGGGCCATCACCATGGACGGCAACGGCGAAGTGGTCGGTGGCATCATCATGATGATGAAAGGGGCCAATGGCAGCCAAGTCATTACCCGGATCAAGGAAAAATTCAAAGAGATCGAGAAAGAACTGCCCGAGGGACTGGTTATTGAGCCGTTCATCGACCGGTCAAAACTGGTGGGCAATGCCATCAAAACCGTGGCGACCAACCTGATCGAGGGCGCATTGATCGTCGTCATCGTGATTTTGGCCTTCTTGGGCAACTGGCGGGCGAGTTTGTTGGCGGCCTCGGTCATTCCGCTGGCCATGTTGTTTGCCTTTATCTGGATGAACCAGTTCGAGGTAGTGGGCAACATCATGAGCTTGGGCGCGATTGATTTTGGCCTGCTGGTCGACCCGGCCATTATTGTGGTGGAATCGGTGGTGATGTTTTTTGCCATTGGCATGGAAAGCCGCTTGATCGAACAGCGTTTGCACGGCATCAGCGATCAGGTCAGCTCGAAATTTACCTACGTGGAGCGGCAAAACCTGGTCATTTCGGCGGTCAAAGAAGTAAAAAAGTCGGTGGTTTTTGGGGGAATGATCATTTTGATCGTGTACTTCCCCATTTTGACGCTGCAAGGCGTAGAGGGCAAAATGTTCATCCCCATGGCCAAAACGGTGAGCTTCGCCATTTTGGGCGCATTGCTGCTCTCCATCACCTATGTGCCCATGATGAGCGCCCTGATCATGCGCGCTCCCAAGGATCCGCACGATCATGGCATTGCCGAAAAAGTGGTCAATGGTATTTTCAGGGGAATCGAGCCTATTATCCGCTTGGTGCTCAGAATCAAGCCCTTGGCCATTGTGTTTGCCATTGTTGTGCTCACGGCCGGGGTGATCGGGTTTAGCCGGATCGGGGGCGAGTTTATTCCCAAACTGCAAGAGGGCGATATGGTGATTGAGATCAACCTGCCCGTGGGCACGTCCATGACCGAGTGTTTAAAGTTGTCGGACAAAATCCAACAAGTGCTGTGGAAAGAATATCCCCAGGAAATTGAGCGGATAGTGTCCAAGATCGGCACTTCGGAGGTGCCAGTGGATCCCATGCCAATGGAGGCCCAAGAAATGGTGGTGGTGCTCAAAGACAAAAAACTGTGGCAAAAAGCCCCTGATCAAGAAACGCTTTCGGCGCTGTTTTCCGAAACCCTCCAAATCTTCCCCGGCATAGTGGTATCCATCCAGCAGCCGATCGAGAACCGGGTGAACGAACTGATGAGCGGGGCCCGCACTGACGTAGTGGTCAAACTGTTTGGCTATAATTTGGACACGATGGTGACCAAGGGCAACCAGATCATCGGTATCATTCGGGGTGTGCCCGGCGCAGTTGACGTACAGGAGAACAAGATTTTTGGCCTGCCCCAAATCAACATTGTCTATGACCGCAAGCAGTTGGCCGTGTATGGCATCACGGTGGAACAGATGAACCGGGTGCTCCAAATGGCCTTTGCCGGGGCAGTCACGGGCATTATTTATGAAAAAGACAAGCGATTTGATCTTACCATGCGGATGTCGGAAGAAGATCGCAAGCAGATTGAGAACATTAAAAACCTGCTCATCAGCGACAAAGACAACAACCCGATCCCCTTGCGCGAATTGGCCGACATCCGCGAAACGGTTGGCCCCTCGGAAATTGGGCACGAAAACCTCAAGCGCCGGATGAACATTGGGTTCAATGTACGGGGCCGGGATTTGGAATCGGTAGTGAACGATGTGATTGCCCGGGTGGACAAGCAAGTGCTGCTCACCAAGGATTACACCCTAGAGTATGGCGGCGAATTTGAAAACTTCCGCCGGGCCAAGGAACGGCTGGGGATTGTGGTGCCGATCGCGCTGTTCATCATCTTTTGTTTGCTCTACGTCACTTTTGGCAACGTGAAGGACAGTTTGTTGATTTTTGCCACTGTTCCCTTGTCGGCCATCGGGGGGGTGTTTGCCCTGTTGCTGCGCGACATGAACTTCAGCATCTCGGCGGGGGTGGGGTTCATCGCCCTGTTCGGGGTGGCGGTGCTAAACGGCATCTTGTTGGTGAGCCATTTCAATGAATTGGTCAAACAAGGGCTGCTGCCGGAGGTGGCCGTATTGCAGGGCTTGCGCGAGCGGTTCCGCCCCGTGTTGATGACTTCGGCCGTGGCCGCGCTCGGGTTTATGCCCATGGCGTTGTCCAACAGTGTGGGGGCCGAAGTGCAAAAACCGTTGGCCACGGTGGTTATCGGGGGCTTGTTCACGGCCACTTTGCTCACGCTGATTGTGCTGCCCGTGATCTACACCATTGTCAAGGGTGGCAGCCCGATTTTTGGGGCCCGTCAACCCAAAAACACCAAAAAGGCCCTTGCCCTGCCGGTAGTGCTTTGCCTTTTGTTGGCTGGCCCGCTGGCAGCCCAAGTGCCGGCCACCAGCAAGCCGATCAGCTTGAACGAAGCGCTGGCCACGGCCTTGGCGCGCAATCCTGAGATGACCATTGCCACCAAACGGATTGAGCAGCAGGAAGTGCTGAAGCCGGCTGCGATCAACTTGGAGAATCCGATTGTCCGTTTTGAAGCCCCCAACGGCGATCAGATGCGCGGTGGCATCTACCAGAATCTCGATTTCCCCACCGTATACACTGCCCAATTGAAGGCCCAACAAAAGCGCGTGGAACTGGCCGTGGCCGAAAAGGACATTACGACCAACGGAATTGTCTATCGGGTAAAAACGGCTTACAATGACTTGCAATTTTTTACTGCCCGCTACAACTTGCTGCGCCGGATGGACACTGTTTATGATGACATCATCCGGGTGAACGACGTGCGCTACAAAGTGGGCCAGATCGGCAATCTTGAGCGGGTAAATGGGGAGTCGCAATACAAGCGGATCCAGTACAACCTCAAGCAAGCCACCGCCGAACTGTCGGGGGCCAAAGCCCAACTGGCTGCACTGCTGGGGCGCACCAATGACACGACCTTGGTTCCGGATGGGCCGTTGGTCAAAATTACCGATCTCAGTTTGGGTTATTTGGCCGATACCGCCGCCTACGTAGGCAACCCCATTTTCGGGTTCAACCAGCGCAACATCAACCTCAACCAACAACTGGTCAGAGTGGAAAAGAACAAGCTGTTGCCCGGCTTCGTTTTGGGTTTTTTCAACCAAGCCGATCTGAGAGATAACGACAAGTTCCCCAATGGCCAGATCCAATTCCGTTATCGGCTACAATATGGCCTCAGCCTGCCGCTGTGGGCGTGGTCGTACAAAGCGAATATCAGCGGGGCTAAAAAAGCGGTGGAAATAGCCCAAAGCCAAGCCCAGTCCACTATTTTGCAGATCAACGCCGAATACACCAAAGCGATAGCGATGTACAAAAGTGCCACGGAAAACCTCCGTTATTTCGATAACGTGGGCCTGCGCGAATCACAGGAGATCATCCGCGATGCCCGCACCAGCTATCGGCTGGGCAGCATTACCTATTACCAGTATTTGCAGAACCTCGAGTTGGCGTTCCAGATCGAGATGAACCACCTCTTCACCCTCAAAGATTTCAACCAAGCCATTATTTACCTCCGCTATTTGCGTGGCGAAAGGGAGTAGAGGCAAGCGGGAAATCACAAAAACAACCCAAAACATGAAAAAAATAACCCATTTATCCCTGTGCTTGGCATTTTTGGCCGCATGTTCCAGCGAGAAAGAACAGCCAGCCCAGACTCAAGTCAAGCAAGTTGACTATATTGAGCTCACCGAACAACAATTGGGCACGATGGACATTAAGTTTATTCAGCCGGAGCAAAAAGAAATCGTCTCCAATGTTTACTTGACCGGCAAAGTAGTTTCTTTGCCAAGTCTCAAAGCCACTGTGAGTGCCAATATAGCCGGCAAAGTAGATAAAATATTTGTGGAAGAAGGTAGCTCGGTGCGCCGGGGCCAAGCCCTGCTCACGCTCTCCAGTATGGCGTTGATCGAACTGCAAAACGATTATTTGACCGCCAAGAGTGAGGAGGATTTTTTGGCCATTGAGTTTAAACGGCAAGAAGAACTGATCAAAAATAATGTGGGTGCATTAGCCGATTTCCAAATGGTGGAAGCGAAGTACAGGGCGGCCATGAGCCGCGAAAAAGCCCTGAGGGCCAAGTTGGAACTGCTGCGCGTGGACGTAGAAAGTTTGCAAACCCCCAAAACTCCCAAAATCAATTCCACCGTCACCATTACTTCCCCGATCGATGGGTATGTGACCAACCTCCCGGTGTCGGTTGGCATGGTGGCCAGCGCGGAAACGACCTTGGCCGAAATCGTCAACGTGGACCAGCTCTTGGCCGAGGTCTCGGTATTTGACAAGGACCTAGACCTGATCCAAGAAGGACAGACCGTAGACATTGATTTCATCAACCAGTCCTACCAAACGGTGCAGGGTAAAGTAGTCCATGTATTCCGCACCCTAGAGCAAGACACCAAGGCCGTAAAAGTCCACGTCCAGTTTCGCACCCCCCCGGGAGTGCTGGTGTTGCCAGGCATGACCGTGCGCGCGGTGGTGAAAGGCAAAAATCAAGGGCAGAGCATCGCTTTTATTGTCCCACTTTCATCGGTGATGCAGGAAGATGACCAGTTTTATGTATTTGCCACTGATGGCCAAAAAGGTGCGGGCAATAAAATGGTTATCCGTAAATTTAAAGTGGAAATGGGCAATAAGAACGAAACCTCGACCGAAATTGTTTTCCCCAATGGCGCTCCGACTAAGCTGTCTGTGGCCCAAAACAATGTAATGGTATTGGAAACCCAACGCAAACAAATGAGTGGCCTGGGCGAGAGCGGGGAGTAGCCCTGCGGCAGCGGCCAGTGACAAGGAGGCGGGCAGCACCCGCCTCCTTTATTTTATGATCGCTTTGGGTTACTTTGCATCCTTAACCCGTATTAATTTAAGAGAGCATTGATGAAACCAGCCGCAATTGCCACAGAAGCAGATTTTGTAAATGCTCTGCGCAATGATGAGCGCACGTTGATGAACCGCCTGTACAAAATGCACTTCCCAATGGTCTTGCACTTCGTTGGGCAAAACAGTGGCAGCGAAGCGGAAGCCAAGGATATTTATCAGGAAGCTTTCTTGGTGCTGTACGAAAACTTGCGAAAGCCTGAGTTTGAGCTCAGTTGCAAGATTAAAACGTACCTTTATTCGGTCAGTCGTCGACTTTGGCTCAAACGCCTCACCCGAAAAAAAGGGCACGCTGATATTCAGGATTTTGAAGAGTTTTTGCCGTTTGAGGACAGTGCAGTGGCGGTTACAGAGAATGAGTTCCGTTTTCAAGCCATGGATGTCGCCCTAGGCAAGTTGGGTGAGCCATGCCGAACCATTTTGGAAGACTATTACCTCAATGATTTCAGCATGGTGCAGATTGCCGATAAAATGGGCTACACCAATGCCGACAATGCCAAGACCCAAAAGTACAAATGTTTGAATCGGTTAAAGAAAATAGCAGAGGGCATCAAAAATGTTGACCAATAACACGACCACTGAACGCATCGAACAGTACTTGGAAGGCAAGCTCCAAGGTGCTGAATTGACCAGTTTTGAACAAGAACTGCAACAAAACCCGGCTCTGGTCCAAGAAATGGCCGAATTTCAGTCATTATTGGCCGACTTGCAGCACTATGGCCGGCGCAAGCAGATGAAAGCCATGCTCGACGATTTTCACCAGGATTTTGATCAGCAAGAGGTTGAGGTCGGTCTGGCCCGCTACCGCACCAGCTTCCGGTTGTTCCGGCGCACGTATTTCCCCACTATCGCGGCCGCTGCTTCGGTGGCCTTGATAACGGTGTTTGGTACGCTGTTTACCTTGGACTATGTGCGCTCGCTCGAGAAAACCTCACAAACCAACTACCGATCCCTGTTGCGCAAAATCCAATTGAACCAGAAGAAACTGAACAGCCTGGAAAACTCCTTGGACACGGCCGTGCTCAATTCAATAATCATTAACCGCGACCAATATTTGAAAGGTGGGGGCACAGGCTTTGCCGTATCGCCCGATGGCTACCTGCTCACCAGTTATCACGTGGTAAAAAAGTCGGACTCCATCTTTATTGAATCCACTGCCAAGCCCGAACAGCGCTACAAAGTAGAGTTGATATTTGGCGATGAAGAGGCCGATCTAGCTCTGTTGCGAGTAAACGACAAAAAATTTACTAGCTTTGGCAAAATTCCCTATATTTTAAGAGAAGACTTGGCGGATTTGGGCGAAGATATTTTTACGTTGGCCTATCCTCGCGAAGATGCAGTGTATGGCGAAGGATCGGTCAGTGCCCGGTCTGGCTTTGAGGGCGACAAAGCCGCCTATCAAGTGTCCATCCCCGTGAACCCCGGCAACAGCGGCAGCCCCGTTTTTGACGCAGCGGGCAACGTGGTGGGCATTATCAAGGGCAAGCAACTGGAATCGGAGGGGGTGGCCTTCGCCCTCAAATCCGCAGCCATGCTGGCCATGATCGGTAAACTGCCGCCGGATACTTTGAAAGTGCCCCTGCACCTGCCCCGGGCCAATCGTTTGGCCGGCCAAAAGCGGGTGGCCCAATTGAAAAAAATCCAAGATTTCGTTTTTCAGGTAAAAGTGTATTGATGGGCCCACGCCTTTCTTAGGCCAACAAGGCCCCGCTTTAATCAATCACTTCTTGGGTGCACCAAATTTGTGAATATCGGTACACCGACTATTTTGTCTTGGATGGGTCTATGCCGGTATTGGGCCAAGACCAACGAAAGTTTAATCACCCGTTTGTCAGTGTTCTCTGCTAAAAAAATCAGAATGTAGCTTGTTTGTATTTTGCAATCAAGCTACATTGTTTTTTTCAATCCACCCGAGGTGTAACATAAATAAACCCACCTCTACCAAAAATTTACTGGCATTTTTTTGCAAAGTTTATTTTGTTGGGTACATTTATGTCTAGGTATCGCGCCAAAAATATCCAAAATAGTCAGATCACTGATCAAGAGACCACCAATGAAAGCAGTAAAGGGCAATACGCTTGCTCAAGTGATGATTTGTTTTATCATTGGGCCGATCGCAACGTTGTTAGGTGCGAAGAAAAGTGCCTTGGTTTTGTTGTTTTTGGTAGGTTTTGTGGTAGTGGGCTCAGCTCAGCTCCGATTCAGTAACCCAGCCTACTACACCCAGGTCATGAAGCAATTTGAGGCGACCACGGACAAGGAAAAGGTGATCATTTCAGCCTGTGATAGCATTATCACCAACGGCATTAGTACAGATCGAAGCTTGCAGTTGATGTTCTGTTTTTTTCAGTATTTGCAAGCCAACCAGAACCCAATACCTTATAAGCTTTACTTGGCAATGGGCACTCATTATAACTATGGGGCAAATGGGGCCAGCTTAGCCATGGACAACGTACTGATGGCGCTCCGGCAACCCGAAATCAGACAAGATCCATTTGCCTTGGTCAATGCCTACTATCAACTGGGCTATTTGTTTTACTACGCCCAAGACTATGCCCAGGCCACCAAGTACCTGATCATGGCAGAAAAAAATCCCGAACATATTCACTTGGCTCCCAAAAAAAGTATTGGACTATACAACACATTGGGGTTGGCATTCTTTAAAACCAATCAATTTGCCCAAGCCGAAAAGCACTATTTGAAAGCCATTGCTACCGCCACCGCTGAGAAAGACACTTTTTTGATTGGGCTGGCCCAAGGCAATTTGGGCAGTTTGTACTTTGCCCAAAAAAAATATGCACCTGCGCTGGCCCTGCTCAAGGAAGACGTGCGAATCAGTATCCAATTCGCTGAATACGGCAGTGCCATACTGTCATTGTGCGATATGGTGGGGATTTATTTGGAGACCAATGAATTGAAAAATGCCGAAGCAAAACTTGGCCAAGCTTTTTCATTGCTAAAAAATGTCAAGCGGGAAATGATCAAGTTGCCGGCTTTTTATCGTCTGTACGACATTGCCTCGGCCTATTACGAAGCCACTACCGAGTACCAGAG
>JAYUVL010000099.1:0-6883 GCA_043754075.1 Cytophagales bacterium
AACAAATGAAAGAATTAAACATCAATAGGAATGACTTTAGAGGAGAATGGAACTATACAATTTCTCCTAAATTGTGAATCTTATTTATTGACAGTTCCTAACCTAGAAAATGCTGGCTATGCCGGCCGCCCTACTTGGAATGGTTACTGCTTTCAATTTTTTTGCTCTGCGTTAGCCCTGTAGGGGCGAGGTTGGCCTGCCAGAACCCCTGGCCACCGAGGGCAGTCCGCTGGGGCGGGAAAAAGTTAACCATGTGGCCGTTTTAGAGCATAACTGCGCAAGAAGGCTAGTGACGGCTCGCCGATTCATTGTTTATCATCACAAACCTACCGCTTTGTTTATTGCCCAGAACCTTGGGCCTGGTGCTGTAATGTCACGGGCAAGTAGATATGAAACGTCGTTCCGATGTGTTCTTCGCTGTTGACCTCTATTTTTCCACCCAACTGTTCCACTTGGGTTTTTACCAAATAGAGGCCAACGCCCTTGCCCGCTGGATCGGTGTGGAAACGTTGGTAAAGTTTGAAGAGTTTGCCCGATGCGTACTTGAGGTCAATGCCCCGTCCATTGTCTTTTACACTAATCCTAATTTCAGTTTCGGTCACTGGCAATGCACTGATTTCAATGATTAGCTGGCGGGTAGGCTCGCGGAATTTGAGGGCATTGCTGATCAGTAAATAGAATATATGCTGAATGTTGGCTCCGACACTAGTGATGTGTCCGATTGCGCCAAAATTGAGATTGACCACGGCTTGAACAGCCGCTATTTCTTGCTCCAGTTTTTGCAGCACAACGTTGATTAGTAGCCGCACATCCACTAGTTCGGTAGGCGGAAGAACTCCTCTCGCAACCGATAATGCCAAATTCAGATCTTTGATAATGGCATCCAAGGCTTGGGTTTCGTGTTGCATTTTGTCCAATACCATTAGGTTGTACGATTGGTCAGCGGCGGGACTTTTGTCAAATACCGAGCCTAACCCCAGTAAGCGGGCTACGGGTGCGCGCAGGTTGTGCGAGGTGACAAATGCGTATTCTTCCAATTGGATGTTTTGCTTTACCAATGCTTCATTGGCATGGGTAAGGAGCAAAGTACGCTCGGCTACTTGTCCTTCCAGGTTGATATTGGCTATTTGCAAATCTTGGTTAATGCTATTGAGCAAATCTCGGTACTCGGTCAGCACACGGTTTTTGCGTTCCAACTCTTCGCTTTGAGCCTGTAGCTCTTCTTGGGCCTGGTTGAGCAAATCATTTTGGCTGAGTATTTCCTCCTTTTGCTTCTCGATTTTTTTGGTGCGTTCGCGTGCTTTTACTTCCAGTTCCAGCTTCTGGTTAGCAATGATCCGTTGATTTTCAGCAGCTTGCTGCAGGGCAAACAGTTGGGCCGTCTCTCTTTCGCTTTTATAAATATTGATTTTATCGGCAATGGCAAAAGAAAGCAGCACAATTTCAATCGCGGAGCCGATTTGGAGTGAATGGTAGGCCCAAACACTGTAAGGAATTACGCCGGTGGATAACAAAATGGTGATGACAATGCCCGCCAGAAAAGTAACAAATGCCAATAAAAAAAACTTGGCTGGACCATAGCCTTTCCGGTACAAAGTGCCTGCCACCAAGAGGATATACCCAACAACCAACAGGCCAACCCCCTGCGAAATCTGGAACATGAGGTGGGGAAAGCCCGCCAAGTTGAGGAGTATTTCACCCAGGCAGATGCCAATGAGCCACTTAAAGCCCACGCTGTACCGGGGCGAATTTTGCTTGATGCTCAAAAAGTCCATGCTGAATATCAACACAAAAAAATTGAGCGGATAAAAAATGGGGGTATAAAAATTGAGCGCGGGAATGGTTGGATACAAAAATTGAAAATTATAGCCCAGCAGATTGGAGGTCACCAATCCTACCGCAATCACGTACAGCACATAGGAAAGGTAAACGCGTTCCCGGGTGCTCAGGTAAAGAAAAAAATTGTACAGGACAATCAACACTACGAAGCCGAGATAAAGGCCATTTAGAAGGGCCACGAGCTGGCTTTGGCCAAAGAAGGCTTCCAAAGTGCCCACTTTGAGAGGAAATTGCAAAATTTCATACGAGGTGGCCCGCAAATAGTACGTGTTGTGTTGGGGAGAAAGCTCAAAATAGAAATTGGGACTTTCAAGTGCCCGCTCACCAAATGGCCGGGAGGTACCGCTTTTAATCACCGAAAATGGTTGGTTTTCGTTTCCGGTATAAAAATCGAGTTCATAAAGCAATGGGTAACCTACCTCGAGATAGTACTTTTTTCCGCGTGGAACCTCCACTTGGAGTTTGATCCAAGCCGCTGATCGGGTCGAGCTCAAATTGGGGACTTGCATCGTACTCCGGCTGAACTGGTGCTGGTAGGCTGGCTGGAGGATCTCGGCCAAGCTGAGCCGCCCAGTTTTGTCCTCCAATAGCCACACTTCCTTGCCCACATCTAGCAGGTCGGTTGCTGATTGAACCGAAATCACCGGCTGACTATTTGCTCTCCAGCATAGCATCAACAGAAAAACAAGGGAGCTTATCCTTTTTGTATGAAACATATACAGCATTAGCAATTCTTGCAAATTACTCACGAAACCCGAGCAAACAAGCCAACGGCCCTAATGGCAGGATTGAGGTTGCCGCCACCCAATAACATGGGCAAATAAACTGCCAGCCCAAAGATCAAGCAAGGTGTCGTTTGATCTGCCCGGGAGGTGTTGGGCAGGAACGCCGCCGCACTGATGTCATTCCAAAAATCCAACCACCACTATTTTAGGGTCAACCACCCGATAAATCTTCTATTATCCAAGTTAACAACTTTTGAATGTATCTTTCGGTTCATTGGCAAACTTGTATTGATCGTGGGCATAAAAAAACAGCGCAAAGAAACAATTGGTTTGCACGGTTGAAATGACACACCTCATTACCCACCTTGGACACTTTACTACTCCCACTCAATGGTTGCTGGCGGCTTGGAGCTAATATCATAGACAACTCGGTTTACGCCCTTCACTTGATTGATAATTTGATTGGAAATGTCGGCCAAAAAGTCATAAGGCAGGTGGCTCCAGTCGGCAGTCATGCCGTCCACGCTGTTTACGGCCCGGAGCGCAACCACGTTTTCGTAGGTGCGTTCGTCGCCCATTACGCCCACCGACTGCACGGGTAATAACATGGCCCCCGCTTGCCACACTTGGGCATACAAGCCGCGTTCGCGGAGCCCAGTGATAAATATGTGATCCACTTCTTGCAGCACCCGCACTTTTTCGGGGGTAACGTCGCCGATGATGCGGATCGCCAAACCTGGCCCGGGAAACGGGTGGCGGCCCAAGAGCCGTTCATCCATCCCCAAGGTGCGGCCCACTGCTCGCACTTCGTCCTTGAACAGCAACCGGAGCGGCTCCACCACTTTGAGCTTCATGTAATCGGGCAGCCCCCCCACATTATGGTGCGATTTGATGGTGGCCGAAGGTCCTTTTACTGATACTGACTCGATCACATCGGGGTAGATGGTGCCCTGGCCCAGCCACTTGACCCCTTGGATCTTATGGGCTTCGGCATCAAAAACTTCAATGAACACCCGCCCAATGGCCTTGCGCTTCTCTTCGGGGTTGGTCAGCCCGGTCAAGGCTTGGTAAAACAACTCTTTGGCATCCACCCCGCGCACATTGAGGCCCAGGTGCAAGTAGGAATCCAATACCGCCTCAAATTCGTGTTTGCGCAACAGTCCGTTGTCCACAAAAATGCAGTGCAGATTGGGACCAATGGCGCGGTGCAGAAGTTGGGCTGCCACGGACGAATCCACCCCGCCCGACAAACCGAGCACGACCTTGTCCTGCCCCAACTGCTCGCTCAGGGCCTGAACGGTGGTTTCAACGAACGAGGCCGGGGTCCAATCTTGTTGGCAACCGCAAATGGTCCCGACGAAGTTTTGCAATATTTGTTTGCCCTCCAGGGTGTGGGTCACTTCGGGGTGGAATTGAATACAGTGCACCGGGGCCACCGCGTGCTTAAATGCCGCCACTTTGACGGTAGGCGTGCTGGCCGTGATCACAAAATCCACGGGCGGGGTGGCGATGGTATCGCTGTGGGACATCCATACCTGTGAATGGAGCGAAATGCCTTGCAACAACGGATCGCCCTGATCCACCACCTCCAGGCTGGCCCGGCCATACTCCCGAATGCGCGAGGGCAGCACTTCGCCCCCATTTTGCTGGGCAATCAACTGGGCACCATAACACACCCCCAACACGGGTATTTGGGCAGCATTGAACACCAACGCCCGATCCACGGTGGGGGCTCCTTCTTCCCGTACCGAACTGGGGCTGCCCGACAAAATGATCCCCTTGACGGTAGAATCTGGCGCTGGGAAATGGTTAAAGGGATGGATTTCGCAATAGACGCTCAACTCGCGCACCCGTCTGGCGATCAATTGTGTGTATTGTGACCCAAAATCAAGAATAAGAATTTTCTCCATTGCCAAAATGCGATTGCTCGACGAATAATTTTCAAAATTAATCCTTTGTTCAGAAGTTTAGGGGCAGCGCAGCTTTTAAGACCAATAAAAGTTTAGGATTGCCATCGGCGGTTGGCTTTGGCAGCTGGCAATTGGAAACGGTCGTTGCAACGTGCAACCCTGCCGACCTGTTTTATCGGTGTTCTCCTCCTCCAGACTGCTCTGGGTGTATCTATGGTTTTCCAGCTTGTTTGGCATATCTATTCTTAGTCCCTGTTTTGTGAAAAATTGATTTGCCAATTTTAACATTAACTTCGTGATCTCGATTGGAGATCAAGCTACTGGTGCACCCTATGAAGAAACTCTTGTACGAAAGTCGTTTTCTGTTAATCGCCTTTGATGAAGCTAACGCCATGCTAGTGATCCACTGGCAGGAACAAGCGATGGATGTTGAAGAATTTGAGGTTGAAGTGCGCCAGATTGGCGAGGCGGCCTTGGCTCACCGCCCGCTCAGGCTGTTGGGCAATGCGCAACAGCTCCTGTTTACCATGTCGCCCGACATCCAACATTGGCACGACACCACCATTATTCCCATGTACAAAGCAGCGGGCATCCTCTGGTTTGCGGTAGTGGTGAGTGAAGATATTTTTTCCCAAGTTTCTATCGAGCAAACGCTGGAGAGCGAAAATGCACAAACCGCCTTCCTGATCGAGTATTTTGACAGTGACGAAAGTGCGGAAAAATGGTTGTTGAGCCATTGCTGAGCTCGGTCGGCTCTAGTTCCCCACTGTGTTGGCTGGCTAGATCCTCCAAGGCCTATTTGTTCCACGGCAAGGAAATCAATCTATGGAACAGCCCACTCGCTTTGCCTGAGCATGAATATCCTGTTTCCAGCCCATCGGTTTTGCCGGGCTTGTATCTTTTCAGTGGGCTAATTTTTCCAATTTAAAGTTTTAATTTGCCATAATAGTCAAAATATACAACTGGTGGGGCAGTTTTATACTTGGCTGGCCAAGTATTCTGCCTTGGCTTGATCCAGCCCGGCCAAAATAGCCGCCCGGGCAGTTTGCAGGTCGGCAAACAAGGGTGGATTAGTGGCCACTTGTGCAGCAAAACGCCATTTCTCCCGCTGGCGCCGCCAAAAATGGAAATACCTGAACGCATAATAACCACTCAGGGGCAGCGAGACGGCATACAGGCCAAGCCACCACCCGGCATTGGGGAAAAAATGGTGGAACGTGTACCAATAAATGGGGTAGAAGACACTGAAAGTGAGCAGGCCGGCAACCATGTTGATCGGTGCACGGAAAACTATGTCGCTCACATAGCGCTGGGCAATCCAGCCAGGGATCCGGTAAGGCAAAAAATTGTGCACTTCACTGTAAACATACAGGGGAAACCCCGCCACCAAGGCAAGTACATCGCCCCATTTGCCCGCCTGCAACTGCTCAAGGCTGGGGTACTTGGCCACTAGCTTGTCGGAGATTTGGTGTTCGGCCAACTGAGCCATGTACCGATCCAGCCTGCTCCGCATCTCCCCCACCCGTTGGGGCTGGGTGGCTTCAAAGTGATGCACGGCCGCCGCTATCTGACGGGCGATCATAAATACCTGCTCCGTTTCCGGGGCCTGCAATTGCAGTTCGGCTTTGAGCTGATTGCTGTAAATCTCTTCAATGTCATGGACCAACCTATCGGCTTCCTCATTGGCGGTGTTGACTATCATGGCCGTCAAGCGCTGCGTGATCGCGTTGGTCAACTGTTGAACGGCTTGGGTGGGATCGGCTTGAAAAGCCTCCGAGTAGGCCCTTGCCTCGATGGGCGCATCATATTGTACCCATAGTTTGCTCAAAAACTTGCGAGGGTTGGTGTAGTTGATGCCCACACACACCAAATGAATGTCTGATGGATGGCCAGCCTGCGCACCCAACGCAATGCGGGCCGTACCCGTTTTGACTGGGCGGAGCCGCCGCTCATTTTCGCTGCTGCCCTCCGGGAAAATGACCAAACAGCCACCCTCCCGCAGCAGTTCATGGCACGCGGCGAATGAATCTTGGTTTTTGCCCGAGGCGTCTTTGCTGTCTTGTTTGCGATAGATCGGGATCATGTACAGCTGGCGCAGCAACCACTTGACCGCCGGGGAGGTAAAAATACCGCCATTGGCCAAAAAATAGACGGGGCGCCGCAGCCACGCCACCACTACCAACGGATCCAAAAAGGTGCTCGGATGATTGGCCGCCAAGATCAGCCCCCCCTTGCGCGGGACTTGCTCGAGGCCCTTTATTTGGATACCCCCAAAAAAGGCCCGGAGCATTACCAAGATTACAAATCGCAAAAAATGGTACAACATAATCGGAGCATAAGGTGAGACTTACTGAGGGAGGTAAGTTGCACAAAATTTGGGATTTACCATTGCTCAAATGGCCCATGGGC
>JAYUVL010000100.1:0-5274 GCA_043754075.1 Cytophagales bacterium
GCACGATCTGCGCCGCACCCGCACTGCGGTGAACGCCACCTTCCCTTACAACTCCGAACGGTTGGTGATGCCCATTCCCCAGCGCGAAATTGACACCAACAAGAATTTGGTGCAAAACACTGGGTACTAGCTTTTTCCAATGACCCAAAAAAAGAAGCGGCTCTAGAAGGCCGCTTCTTTTTTATGGTATTGGCACCCGCAAAGTTGCAAGCCGCGCACCGGCCTCAGATCGTCAATGGCAGGTTATTTTTGCTTTTATTGCCCGGTTAATGTCTCTCGGTTGCATGATTTTGTCTCCGCCAAATCAAAAAACCGACTTTTAAACAGTATGGCAAATCCAAGTAATTTAATTTTTTTATTTTACAAATCATTCAAAATCAAGGGGATAAATCCTGTAAATCGTTCCGCTCACTTTAATCCCAAGATAAAAGACCCATCCAAGGAAAAAAAACTTCGCTGGTCATTATAGCTTTCCACCAAACCTCTTATCTTTACCGGGTTACAATCCACTAAACTATTTTTTTCATGCCGTATTCCGAATCCCTTCGCCACGCGATCCAGATCAGCCAGTCACTGGCCAAAGAAAATATGCACGGGGAAGTGGCTCCCCCCCATTTGTTCTTCGCCCTGCTCCACAACGACGTGGGCTTGGCCTCACTTTTGGCCTCAATCGGCAAAGATGTGGGCTACCTGCGCGATTGGGCCGAGGTGCGCATCGAGGGCCTGCCCAAAGCGGTGCGCACCCCCGAAACCCCCACCGGCAATGGCCAAGTGCGCCAAGCCATGGAAATGGCCGACCTGATCCAGATGCAATTGTCCAAAGATTTCACCGACCCGCTGTGTGTGCTGGCGGCCCTGCTCAAGCCGGGCCTGGCCTTCACCCATGACCAGTTGAAGAGCGTGCCCATCACCCAAAAAGAAGTCTTGGACGCGGGCGTGGAAGAAAGTTCGGTCAAATCGGCCGTCGGGACGGAAAAGACCAAAACCCTCAACCCCACCGAACCCAAACCGAGCAGCGGGGCCGCTGGGGCGCTGTATAAGTATTGCACCAATAAAACCCAACTGGCCGTTGAAGGCAAGCTGGACCCGATCATTGGCCGGGATCGCGAAACCCGCATGGTGGCCGAGATCCTGGGCCGCCGCACCAAACCCAACGTCATCATCGTGGGCGAACCGGGCGTGGGCAAGACCGCGCTCGTCGACGGCTTTGCGCTCATGATCGCAGCCAAAAAAGTCCCCCCTCATTTACAGGAGGCCCAATTGTTTGAGCTCGACTTGGGTGCATTGGTGGCAGGGGCCAGCTACAAGGGCGAAGTGGAAGAGCGGCTCAAGGGTATCCTCAAGGAAGTGAAGCAATACACCAAGGCGATCCTGTTCATCGACGAGATCCACGTGCTGCTCGACAGCAAAGGCTCGGTCGGGACAGGGGCCAGCCAGTTGCTCAAGCCCGAACTGGCCCGGGGCGAGATCACCATGATCGGGGCCACCACCAACGACGAATACCGCAAGTACATAGAATCTGACGAAGCCTTCAACCGCCGGTTTGAGGTGCTGCGGGTGGAAGAGCCCGACTTGGACACCGCCACCCGGATGATCCAACACATCCTGCCGTTTTACGAAAAACACCACGGCCTCAAAGTGGCCGCCGATGCAGCCGGGGAAGCCGTGCGGCTGGCCAAGCGCTACATCAAGGATCGCCGCCTGCCCGATGCTGCCGTGGATCTGGTGGACCGCACCATGGCCGCCATCCGCATGATGGACGAAGGATCGCGGGCGGAACTCGAGGCCCTCAAAGAAGAATTGGATCGGCTGTCGGTAGTCGAGGAAGTGGCACTGCTGCGCGAGCTCCGCTGGTTCCATGCCCAACTGAAAAACAAAGTGAGCCACATTTTGATGAACCAGTTGGAGGATGACACCGACGTGAACGAAATCGACTCGGTCGAAGTATTGCGCGAACACATCTACGCCACCCTTACCAGCCTACTCAACTTGACCGGGACCAAAAAGGAAACGGTCGAAAAGGCGGACATCGCCGCCGTGATTGCCCACAAAACAGGCATTCCGCTGGGCAAACTCCAAGGCAAGGAGCGCGACAAACTGCTGGGCATGGACGAGATATTGAAACAGCGGGTGGTAGGCCAGGATTTTGCCGTCCGGGCGTTGTGCGAAGCCATCCTCGAGAGTCGCTCCGGCCTGCTCAAAGCTGGGCAGCCGATCGGGTCATTCTTCTTGCTGGGCCCCACGGGTACGGGCAAGACCGAGATCGCCAAAGCCCTGGCCGATTTCTTGTTCAACGATGAGAGTTTCCTCATCCGGTTCGATATGTCAGAGTTTAAGGAAGAACATTCTGCCGCCCTGCTCTATGGGGCACCTCCTGGCTATGTGGGCTACGAAGAAGGAGGGATGCTGGTCAACAAAATCCGCGAAAAACCCTACTCCGTGGTCTTGTTCGACGAGATTGAGAAGGCCCACAAATCGGTGTTCGACCTTTTCCTCCAAATCTTGGACGAGGGCAGGCTCACCGACCGGCTGGGCAAGATGGGCGATTTCTCGAACGCCGTGGTGCTGTTCACTTCCAACATCGGGCAGGAACACATCATCAAGAGTTTTCAGGAAGGCATAGTGCCCAAGTCGCAGGACCTGATGGAGATCATGGGCCAGTATTTCCGGCCCGAGTTCTTGGCCCGCCTCACCGAGATCGTGCCCTTTGCCCCCATTTCGGAGGAAAACGTGGTCAAGATTTTTGAGATCCACCTCAAGGGCCTCACCGATCTGATGACCAAGCAAGGCATCACGCTCGACATCACGCCCGAGGCCAAAAAGGTCATCGCCATGTCTGGGTTCACCCCGCGCTACGGGGCGCGCCCGCTCAAGGGAGCGATCCGCAACCTGCTCCGGCGGCCCATCAGCCGTATGATCGTGAGCGGGAAATTGCCCAAGGGCAGTACGCTGAGCATCACGGCCGAGACCGCCGAAACCCCCGAGGCGTGGGTGATTAGTTGAGATCGGTCAAAGTTGGTAACGCCCCCAAGGATTTTGAAATCTTTGAGGGGCGTTTTTATGACCACCCTCTCGCCGGGGGCGCTACTTTGGCATTGGGTGTAAGGCTTGACCGGTCAACCTTGGCCAAAAAATCCATCGGATCCTTTGGCGGTTTGGAAGGAGGTTCATATCTTTGAAAAAATAAATTACGCGTATCGATGTGGGGGCTAGGTAAAGTTGCATTGACCCGTAATTTGGCTAAACAACTAAAAATCAAGTGCTTGAAGGATCTGTCGGAGTGATGAGGTTTTTGCTGGTTACCAATGAACCCTAGAGGGACGGAATAAAGCGGCAGGTGGGAGTCAAAGGGGCCGCTGTTGGGGTGTTATGGCCCGATAGCAGGGCAGAGCGTTGTTATCCTGTTGGACAAACCAGACGGGCGACCCTGGTAAAGCGGAATGCCGCCCAGCGAAAATAAACGCAAGGGTTGCGTTTGTACGGATATTGTGCCTTACCTTAAAAACAAAACAACGACAAAAAATACAACACTTAGAACGAATAATTCGTAAATTTGAATAAACTTTAAATTTGAAACAAAATGGTAGAGTTCAAGATACAATTAGAAGAAAGTATCGTTCAAACTTTTGGCTATAAGGAAGTAGAGCAATATTTGCAGGATTTTGTAAAAAAAATGTTGTTAAAGGCCGCCGCACAAGATATTTTAGAAGATCTGAAAACAATAGACCTTCAAAATGACAAAGAATGGCAAACAGCCAGACATTTGGCTTGGCAGCAAGAAAAACATAAATATGTCATTGTAAGATGATAGATTTTGTAATTGACGCTAATGTCTTGATGAGTATTCTCATTAGGGGAAGAGCAGGTTACAGACCTATCCTATCGTTCAACAACTTTATTCTTCCTAATTTTGCATTCATAGAAATTGAAAAGCACAAAGATATTTTGAGAAGAAAGACAAAAATGTCGCAAAATCAATTTACAGAATGGACTTATTTTGTGTTTTCACAACTTACAATCCTTCCCCATTACGTTTTGGAGCAAGAAATCGTTGAGAAATCTCAGACACTGCTTGAAAAGATTGACCTTAAAGACATCACTTATGTAGCCTTAGCAATGCAGTTGGATTTGCCACTTTTGACAAGGGATAACTCTTTGTATGAAGGTTTACGAAAACAAGGGTTTAGAAAGGTTATGCTTTTTGAAGACTTCTTGCAGACACTTTGACGAAAAAAGAAAGGCAAAGTACAACGTATGTTTGCGAAAAGGCGGGCTAATGTGCGTGAGCTACGGTGCTTTTTAAGGGCTTTTGTGGCAAATTGAACTTTTGTGCTTTTAATTCCCCCCTTCTTCATAAACATTTTTCCGTTGTTAGCTACAATAAAATAGCGATAGCAGGAACGCGAACATTTGAGCTTTAAACGGACGAAAACTAAATCTATAAACGAAACGACAGACATCCGAAACTTTTAATCATCGACAATTCAGAATGGAAGAAATTATTAAAACGACCTTACTTGAATATGAGAAAAGTGCTTTTGTCATTGACTTGGTTAAGCACAACAATGGAAAGTTATACATACAAATCTTGCAAACAATTCTAGACGAAGGACCAAACCACAAGAAGAGAGCAGTTAAAATAAATCCATCTCTTTTGAGTGACATCGTTTCTGTTCTCAACTCATACAAAACGCTTATACCTGACAACCAAGATAGTCAAGAAGTAAATCAAAACGAAACCATAAAAAAAATTCGCCCAAGGAGTTTAACAGAAACAGAAAAATCTGCAATTCAGAGTCGTTATTTAAAAGGAGTTTCCATTTCGGACCTAACAATTCAATTCGACTGCAAAGAAGAACTGATAGAGCAAATTTTAAGGAATAATGGAATTGCAATTGTTCACAATAAACTTCCAACAACAACTCCACACAAAAAATTTAAGCGAAGAAAAAAATATTCGTACAAGTAATTGAGGATATCATGAACTTTGCAAATCACTTCGAAAAATTTATTGGCAAACGCTTAACGACACAGATTCGGATTGACAACTTTTAACATAATCTCAAGCTCACTAAGATAAGTTAAAAGTTTTGCAAAGGTGGCACAGTCAACCTTTGCAAAAATAATCTATCGAACCATTTAGCAGTTTGGAGGGAGATTCATATCTTTGAAAAATAGTAACTGTTTAGGTACTTTAACTATTTGATAATCAATAATTTATAAAAATAAAATTTCGTTTATGCGAATATTAAAATATACTTAACTTGTTGATAA
>JAYUVL010000101.1:0-3506 GCA_043754075.1 Cytophagales bacterium
TGAACCCAAAGTCGGTGAAGGGGTTGACGTAGCGCCCCTCGCTGGCCAGTTCTGGCTGCACTCCCGGCAAAGCCTTCGCTTTCTTTTTCATCAAACAAAATTAAACAATTTGTAGAAAAATCGCCAAATGCTTGCCAAGAGATGGCCCCTGATAATTGCAATGAGCACAAACAGCAAGTCTTGAGGAAAAATGCGCAACCCTGCCTTATCTTGCCAACATCAGTGCAACCAGATGGACAGCGGTATTTACCGATATAAGTTATGGATCGTCAGTTTAAATTTTTTGACCAATCCACTGGAAAATTCCTTGCCCGTTTGGGCGGCTGCGATCAGATCATCGGCGGTCAAATCAACGCTGCCAATGAAATCATCGGCATTGTTGAGCACTCCCGTGCGGGCCACCGAAGCATCATAGTCATAGAAAGCAATGGTGATTTTCTGCCCTTTGGCCACATCGATTACTTCCGATTTCTCGAGCCATTGGGTCAAGTACTTGTTGTCCACCGAAGCCGATTTATAGACTTGATTGCCAGCCACTGACACTGTGTAATAAAGATCGGGGGCCATTTGTTCTTCGGTGAGGCCAGGATCCCAACGATTGTTGTTCGGGGTGCGATCAGCCACTTCCACCAAGGCAACATTGAGCCGAAATCGGGTGATGCCCTTCGGCGGTGGGGCCACTACTACGCTGGGCACGTTGCACGAGGACAGTACTAAACCGGCCACAAAGGCCCAAAAAATGAGAAAAACGAACTTTTTCATAAAAAAACAGACAACTTAGCGCAGCAATTTACACGGATTCTGGTAGATTAGTATCCTCAAACCAATGACTTTATGCCCAAGCAATACTATTTAATTGTTTTTTTGTGCCTCCCATTCCTGATTGACTACCAGTGGGCTTCGGCTCAATCCAATGTATATGCCCGGTTGTCTGGCTCACCGATGAACACCGCCGGTTGGAACTTGACCGGTCAGGCCCAAGTAGGCGACACGAACGGCGATACAGAAGTAGGGACTAACAATGAACTGATCCTGACCACCCCCATTTTATTCACGAGCGGGGGCGCTTTTTTTCAGCGGCCCCTCAACTTGGCCGAATGCCAGCGCTGGATCGCCGAGTTTGAGTTCAGGATATGGGAAGGGAGCGCCGCCGACGGAATCGCTTTTTGCTTTTTGGCCAATCCCCCAACCAATTTTGTGGCTGGGGGCGGCCTTGGTATTCCTCCCCGCCCGCGAGGGCTGATGATTGCCCTGGACACGTGGCTCAACTGCCCGGGCACCACCGCCGTGCCCAAGGTTGAGATCCGCTATGAAGAGGGCCTGCGCGACTACTCAGAATGCCCAAACCCGGCCCAGCCCACTTCCAACACCCTACCTTTGCGTTCAAGTCAATACCAAAAATGCCGGATAGTCTATGAAAATGGCAATATTGCCGTGGAAATCAACGGTACCGTAGTGGTCACGGGCAATTATCGGGTCAATTTCCCTGGCTATTTTGGGTTCACGGCGGCCACTGGCGGCTCTACCGATCGCCACTCAATCAAAAATTTTGTCATGTTCACCGATCGGGTGGTCGCTTCGCCCGCCGTAGCTGGCCCCGACTTGACCGCGTGCAGTGGCCAAGTGGTGCAGCTGGGAGTTGCGCCAGTCCCTGGCGAAAGATATGTCTATTCTTGGTCCCCGGCCATTGGCTTGGACAATCCCAACAGTGCCAATCCCCGCTTGCTGGTGCCGGCCAATAACGGTACTCAACCGTTCCGCCTCAACTATTTTGTGACCAAGGACACGGTGGACGCCCCCGGGGCCAATCTGTGCGGACGAGTGGACGAGGTGGTGGTCAATGTGCCCGCCCGGGGCGATAATGCCGGGCCGGACGTGACCGTATGCGGTGGATTGCGCTACCAGAACACCACTTTCCGGGGGCTGGAGGGCTATCGCTACCAATGGGCCGCCCTGGGCACGGCCCCATTGTCCATCCTCAGCTCAACGACCGTGGCCAGCCCCATTTTTACTTTGCCCACCACTGGCTTGCCCCCCCAAACATTTCGCTATGTGCAAATTGCCACTCATATCGCCTCCAACTGCGAAGCCCGCGATACGCTGGCCATCGCCTTTGTCCCGCCGCCGCCACCGGGGATCAAGACCTTCCGCCTGTGCAGTGGCGAGCGCCAAGCCCTCGGCTACCCAACCTTGCCCGGCTTTACCTCCACTTGGCTCCCCGCCGAGGGCCTGAGTGCGGCCAATGTATCCAACCCCGTTTTCACCGGACTCACGGTGACCGATGCCGATTCGTTACAACGACGCTATATCCTCACTGCCGTTTCTCCAAGCTGCACCTTTCGTGATACGGTGTTGATCACCGTACTGCGGGCCGTGACGGCCAATGCGGGCCCTGATCTTCGGATTTGCGGTGACTCTACGGCCCGATTGGGTGTGGCCCCCGTGGCAGGGCTGAGCTATCTATGGTCGCCAACGACCGGCCTTTCTGATCCCCGGATCGCCAACCCAACTTTCCGGCTGGCCAATCCCACCCAGCCCCAGAGTCTTACTTACATTCTGACGGTGAACAACGCGTTGGCTAGGTGCGTCCGGCGCGACACGGTGCTGGTGTCGGTGGCTCCCAACAACCTCCCACGCACCGGACGACGCACGTTCCGGCTATGCACCGGCCAGCGACAGCAGATCGGGGTCAACACGGGGTTTGGGATCGCGTTCACTTGGTCCAATGCCGACAACATCAACCCCATTTTACCCACCCCGATCTTTACCGCTCCGGCCATTAGGGGTGACTCAGTCGTGTTCCGTTATATCCAAACCCTGACCAATGGGGCGTGCGTGGCCCGCGACACCAGCGATATTACCGTGTATCGATTGCCCCAAGCCAATCTCGGCCCTGATTTGGTCCTCTGCTCCGGCCAAGGCCAAACGCTGGGCTTCGCACCAGAGCGGGGGGTTGAGTATTTATGGACGCCCGCCACTGGCCTGTCCAATCCCCGCACCAGCAATCCAACGGTGCTGCTGACCAATAATACCATTTTGCCCAATGTGCTGCGCTATGTCCTCTCGGCCCGCAATCCCGCTACCGGGTGCGCCTCGGTGGATACGATCCAAGTGACGGTGCAGCGCAATCCCTTTTTTCGGGCCATCCGGGGGCGGATTCGCGTCTGCTCGGGGCAGGCCCAACCGATCGGCCCAATCCCGGCGGCTGGTTTCCGCTACACCTGGACCCCAAGTGAAAATTTGAGCAGTGCCACTATTGCCAATCCTATCTTTCGGGGCAACAATACCACCGCCGATTCGCTGGAGTTGCAATACATCGTCACCGTGTCCGATTCATTGGGCCCCAATGGTAGGCCGGGTTGCGTGTTCCGCGATACGACCACCATTGTCCTGTATCGGCTGGTAACGGCCAACGCCGGGCCGGATCGGGCCGTTTGCAGCAATGACACCAGCCGCATTGGGCAAGCCCCCGTCAGCGGGATCAGCTATGCGTGGAGTGCGCTGGG
>JAYUVL010000102.1:0-5938 GCA_043754075.1 Cytophagales bacterium
GTGGCGCTGGACAAGCCGCGTGCCACACTTTTAGCTTAACTTAATGGGTTTGAAGCAATGAAAAAAGCAGTATTTTTTTTTCTTCCCCATTTCTTGTTCCTATTTTCATGCGGAAGTGAGAAAAGGGAGGTGTCGTTCAATGGGGGCGAAGCTCCTGCAACGTTCAAGATTGCGCCTCTTTCCCAGCGCTTTGTCATTGATGCACGGCAGGACACTGTTTTGGCTGGCAGGCATGGGGCAATGTTCTGGCTGCCAGCCAATGCTTTGGTGGACAAATTGGGCAGGCCTGCGACAAGGGCCATCGTAATGCTTACCGAGATTAACCGGGCGGGGCAAATGTTCCTACTTGATCTGCCGACCATGGCGGGCGAAAAGCCGCTCAGCACGGGCGGGATGTTCGATCTCCGCGCCGAAACCCCGGAGGGAAAACCGCTTTTGCTAGCTAGCGGCAAGCAGGTAACATTCGCTGTGACCGCGATACTTTCCAGTCATGCACTTGGCCAACCAGCGCTGTTTGGTTGGCAATCCGGCCAAGCGGCAGGGGCTGGTTGGGGAGAACCTGCCCCGCTGGAAAAGGGCCTGCTTACCCTGCCCTTGGCAGGCCTAACATTTGGTTGGCAGAATGAATGCGATTGTCTTAGCGAATTTGCGCCGCTCAAAGCAGGGCAATACGAAAATACCATCGTAGCTACCAAAGAATTCGTGGAGCGCAGCAAGGTCATCTCGTTTGTTTGTCGCATAATTAATGATTGCCGACGCGTGCGCAGGTTAGTGGCCATTTATGCCGAAAATGCCCACCTGCCCATTCATATGGCCGACTCGCTGGCCCTGGATTATCTGTTAAATGACATGCCCAAAGGATTTCATCCTGACATGGGGCATTGGTTGGAGCGGTTTGAACGCTTCGCTGGCCAGCGGTTGGGAGAAAGTGCCACAAGCGGGATTGACTGCGATGGGGCAAACCAACCAAGGGAAAAATCAATATCTGCTGTTGAAGCCAATAAGATTTTGGCCTACTGCAAGTTGAAAGCCGCAATTGCAGCTCGGATAAGGGATGAAAAAGATTATGGTGTAAAACAGGAACGACTGGAAGGGGGAGCACTTAGTGGGAATGCTTTTTTGAAGCTCGGCCAAATAGGGGTATTGGGTTTGTACAATATTGACAGTTTTCTTGACTCGTTAGAGTTAAGGGAATTCAGCGTCCCTATTCTAGCGGAAGCAGTGCTGCCCACCATTACCGATGAGAGGCACATGGTGTACCTTCGTAGTCTAAACTGTTTACTTAGGGCCGAAATAGTCAAAAAAGGTGATGAAATGGTGTTAAACTGTGAAGATATGCCCGTTGGCTTGGATTCGGCGTGCTTGTTGAGTGCCTATTACCAGCGGGACACCCGCAAAATTTTCTTTGCCCAAAAAGTTTTCTCCATTAAGTCTGGAACACCAGTAAGGCTAAATTACACCTTGACAAAAGCAGGAGATATAATGGGGCCAGACTAATTCGCTCCCCAGGGATCCTGCGGCGCAACTTGCACGGGCGGGGTGATCACATGGTACGTGCGCGACGCCCCGAGACGTCGGGCCATCGGCAACCACCTGGGCAACGTGCTGGCCACGGTCTCCGACGCCAAGCTGCCCGAAGCGCGAGTCCTTTCTCATACGGATTACTATGCCTTCGGCGGGGCCATGCCCGGCCGCAGCGGCGGGGCGGGGTACCGGCACGGGTTCAACACGCAGGAGAAAAGCCCCGAGCTGGCCCCCGACCACTACACCGCCGAGTTTTGGGAATACGATGCGAGGATAGGCCGGCGGTGGAACCTGGATCCAGTGGTGAAGCCGCACGAGAGCGGGTATACTGTAATGGGTGGAAATCCAATATTGAATGGTGATGCGCCCGGTGACGATTTTATCATAAAAAATATCATTATTGAACGAGGATCGGATAAAAAAATCACTAAAGTACGATTTGATGTTGAGATCAGAATGACTTTTGTTGACCTAACCCAAAGCGGAATGATAGGTTTTGAGCTACATGCTTATAAGCACGCAGCCCTAATCCAACAAACATTCACCGGAAAGGCTACTACCGATAAATCGCCAAGGCAACTTAGCATTTTACAAGAAACTGGTGGTCCGTCAACCATTTGGCAGTTTGCCCCAAATGCCACCCTTGAGGTTGGCAATGTGTCAGTAAATTACAATACTACCGACAAGTTGGACGATAATATAAAGCATAATAACCATGTTGTTGTTGTGGTTGACAAAATCAAACCCATGCCCTATTCTGATAACGACCCATCAACCGTTGTGCCAAGCGGCTTGGCTCCCCGTGATGGCGAAGTTTCGCTTGTGACTGCATCCGCGTTTGCCACAAAAGGGGCTAATACTGTAGCCCACGAGTTTGGCCACAACCTTGGATTGGGTCATCCCGGTGAAACGCTGGAAAAGAACAGAGCCTCAGGCGGCTTAATGGGTTATAAAGACCACCTAAATTTCCGCTTGAGCAATACGGAATTGGCCAGTGCTTTCTGGCATATTTTAGTTGATAAGGCTAGGATGGTCATGCTACCGGGCGCCAAGTATAAAAAATCAGCCCAGAATAAAGCAAAAAAATTTACTTCTGAAAATGCTTCGAAATATGCCGAGGATCGCGTCGATTAAGTTGGCCCCTATCGTTGCCTACGTTTTGCTTGCCTGTAGTGGGTCGCCCCAAACCGCCCCTCAAGCTGGCCCGTCCGACATACAGGTTAAGATTGTGCGTCAGGGCAACCGGGTAAAGCAGAAAATCTTTTGCAATGGCCTGCCGTGTATGGTATGGAGCGAGTTTGAGGAAACCCCGCAGGGGGACACTGTGGTGCAGCAAATGTTGACCCAGGTATTTTACCCCCAGCCCGGCGACACGCTCAACCAAGTAGTGCTGAATTTCATTGACGGGGTACCGACCCGTTTATTGTTGTTCAAAAATGGCCAATGGGCGGGCGAGGAGACCCTGTTCCACCCATTGGCCTATTTGGGCTTGTATGATCAATTTCAGGTGCCCGATAGGATGTTCCGCTCCCCGGTTTACCGCGAAGGGGCGGCAGAGTACATCCAAAAATGTCAAAGCTGCCACCCGTTTGGCCGTGAGCCCGATAGCATCATTATTGCCCCCCACCACGACAAGGCCCTTCCACATATCCTGCGCATGGCCAAGGGCGACTACGGGCCGATCGTCAAGAAGCCGCGTGCAGACAGCGTGCCCCTGACCTCCCTGCTCGCCTTTTTGGACACTATGCGACGGTTGCCGCGTCCGAAGGCAACAGTTACACATTGATCGTGCTCCCTTCTACCGCGCGCTGGCAGCTCGTAAATCGACCGGAACAAGCTAACTTTGGTCAAGCGAGCGCGGGCGCGCGAAGGTTGCGCACGCAGTGCCGGGAATACGAGCTGGCCAACCACCTGGCCGGGGAAACGCTTTCCAACGTGCTGGCCACGGTCTCCGACGCCAAGCTGCCCGAAGCCAAAGTCCTTTCATTTAGTGACTACTATGCCTTCGGCAGTGCCATGCCCGGCCGCAGCGGCGGGGCGGGGTACCGGCATGGGTTCAACACGCAGGAGCGCAGCCCCGAGCTGGCCCCCGACCACCACACGGCCGAGTTCTGGGAGTACGATGCCCGGACAGGGCGCAGGTGGAACGTGGACCCGGTGGTGAAGCCACATGAGAGTGGGTATGCGTGTTTGCTAAATGCGCCCATCGGTATCATTGACCCAAATGGGGATGATGGCATTGCAACAGTAGACAAAGATGCCAAGACCATAAGCATCAAACAAGTTTTCTATTACAACAAGAATGACCCAAATATGGAACAGCAAGTAATCACCAAGTCAAAAACCTGGGACAGTGGGCCGTTTAAAGGAGATGTCTGGCCTGCAGAGATAGACTTGATCCGGCAGAAAGGGTTTTCGTCCAAAGAATGGGTCGTACCGGACAATCAGGGGAATAACTGGACATTATCCTTTTCTATTGAGTTTGTCGGCTTGGATGGAGATGAAGAAGTTGACAAGGCTTTGACCAGTGATGGAACTGCCAACAAATTTATTTACGACCCGGACCTCACCGCAGCTGGGCGATGGTATCCTTCGGAGCGAAAACTAAGTATAGGTGTTTCTAGACGGCAAGGGGAAGCCGATTCGGGAACCACATCAGTCCATGAAGTTGGGCATTCATGGGGCCTCCCCCATGAAAATGAAATGCCAGAGTCGCCCATTCATGGATTATTGGACAACGGAGTACGCACTGCGGACGAAAACGGTATCATGAGTTATAGTGCTCAACGGGCAATCAAGACGCACGAGCTGAAATTCGGTATGATGAAAATTCTCGAGACCGCTGCCACAATCAAGGATAAGGTTGTTAGGGTACACATTGTTGGGTTTGTAAAGACGAACGCGAACAAAGTAATTCCCCAAAAGAAAAAATGAAGCTATCACTGGTGTTTTTATTCCTTTGTTCGCCCATATGGTTGCACACGGCATCCGCGCAGGTAAAAAAGTTGCGCCTCAAAAATGTGGCGGTCATTTGCAGCCAATATGAAATTTTTCCCCCGGGGACATATTGCGAGCGGGGGTGCTATCTTCTGTTGGGCAAGGATACGTTGGCCTTTTTGGGCAATAGTAGCATTAATGCCTTTTATTTGGGGAGGATGCCCGACAGCCTTCGCGGTGGCCTAGCCCCGGCCCAATACCCGGTCCAATTCCTTGACCCCAGCCCGGCGACAAATTTCCGCAATGCCCAATTGCGCCACCTGCAAAGGATCAGAAAAAGAAACAAGGTTGTGATAAGTGGCCGTTTTATCAGGGGGGCAGATGAGCGGGAACTGCTATCGGTGCTCCGTTTTTCTGGCGAGGTTTTGGCCTATGGGCCGGAATGGCATGATCAATTCATTCCATTTGATGATGGGCATGCAATATGTCGCCCATGCGAGCCGACCAATTACCCAATAATGGCGGTATTGGCACGAGCCAAGCATTGGGCACGTTTTGGCAAGCGGGCCTTAAAAAAAATGGGGCTGGCAAATTATGGTGAGCGACAAACCATTGAACTGTTTTATTGCGAGTAAACCAACATATAATTGATACCCTGAGGCTAACTGCCCCTCTACGGCTCCCCCCCTAGCGCAAGTCTTAGCGGAGCTAGACTTGTGCCCGCCATGAAGCAAGTCTTCAGACTTACGGGCGCGGGTAACTTGGGCAAAACAAGCTAACTTTGGTCAAGCGAGCGCGGGAGCGCGAAGGTTGCGCACGCAGTGCCGGGAATATGAGCTGGCCAACCACCTGGGCAACGTGCTGGCGGTGGTCTCCGACGCCAAGCTGCCCGAAGCGAAAGTTCTTTCATTTAGTGATTACTATGCCTTCGGCAGTGCCATGCCCGGCCGCAGCGGCGGGGCGTACAGGTATGGGTTCAACACGCAGGAGCGCAGCCCCGAGCTGGCCCCCGACCACCACACGGCCGAGTTCTGGGAGTACGATGCGAGGATCGGGAGAAGGTGGAACCTGGATCCCAGGCCCGTAACGGGCATCAGTGAGTACACGGCGTTCATGGGCAACCCGGTCTGGTACAGCGATGTGAAGGGGGACACCACGCGTTTTGCCGCAGGACAAAGGCTGATCTTCAAAATAAAGGCAACCGTACAAATGGTGTTCAATTTCGTTTTTTCCAAAACAGCAAGGCAAGACATAAGAACGCTGAGGGATAGCCCCCACCTCAACTTGATAGCAGAGGGAGATGCCAATTCCATCAGTAATGCCGCGGTGCCTCAAGGCCGTATTGACTGGGAGCGCAACCGCCCGGTACCCACGCGAAACCCCGAGACGGGCGACTGGGAGGGAGAGGAAGCAGTAGCAGAGTATGACGCCCATCCATATAAACCCAAATATAACGTGCGCTATGCTGGCGAAGGGA